>CAINSX010000321.1 GCA_903853185.1 uncultured Opitutia bacterium | reverse complement strand
GCCGATCGGAGAGGCGTGGGCCATCGCAGGGCCGAGTGTGAAGCCGCGCGAATCCATGGCCGCGGTGAAGCTCGTGGCGAACGCGTCGGTGAGCATGGCTTCGCTCCAGGGTTTCTCGTCCTTGTAGCTGCCCCAGTTGGCGGGCTTGTCGGTCTTCAGGATGACGATGAAATCCTTCACCACCGGGCGGTCCTTGAGTGAGGCGTAGTAGGCGCCCAGGAAGATCGGGGAGGTGCTAACGAGGTGTTCTTGGCCAAGCGGAGTCACCGTGTAGACGCCATGCTTGAGCGAGAGGAAGCCATTGGCGGCGAAGAGCGTCAGCATCACGTCGGTCGGCCGGCGATGGGTGCCGAGGTCGGCGCAGACCGTGGCGAGGTCAGAGGGCTTCGCGGCGAGCTTCGTGAAAAGATCGAACTCCGTGATCGCGGCGGCTATCAGGTCTACGGCGTAAAGCCCATCGCGGAAACGGTAGATGCCCAAGGGGTCGGTCGTGGGGGCGCGGGTGAGGTCGAGCAGGGCGGACATAAGCAAGGGCTGCACGATGACAGCCCTTGCGGAGAAAACCATCCGTTTTTTTGGCTTACTTTACCTTCTTCTTGCCGGCTTTCTTCTTGGCGCCTTCTTCGCCTTCAGCACCGGGCTTGTCGGCGTAGTCGGGCACCTTGAAGTCGATAGCCTTGGCCTGTTTGTCGTATTCCGCTTCCAGCTTCTTGCGTAGGTCGGCGTAGGCGGGGTCGGCGGCAAGGTTCTTGATTTCGTAGGGGTCGGCCTTGAGGTCGAAGACCTCGGTCCACTCGTCGTGTCCAGGGTACTTGATCAACTTGGCCTCGGCGGTGCGCACGGCAGTCGTGAGCGGGGAGCCGAAACCCTTTTCGTAGAAGTAGCAGTAGAAGAAGCTGTCGCGCCAGTCGGTATGCTTCTCTTCCAAGAGCGGCTTCCAGCTGCGTCCGTGGATCGCGGTGGGCACCGGCAGGCCGGCGAGGTCGAGGAAGGTCGCGGCCGGGTCGACGTTGAGGACCATGCGGTCTTCGGTGCGGCCGGTCTTCACCGCGCGCGGGAAGCGGAGTAGCATCGGGATGCGCATGGATTCTTCGTAGGCCGTGCGTTTGTCGCCAAGGTTATGTTCGCCGAGGTAGTAGCCGTTGTCGCTCGAGAAGACGAAGACGGTGTCTTCGGTTAGCTTGAGGTCGTCGAGGAGCTTGAGGAGCTTGCCCACGTTGTCGTCGACCGAGTTGATGCCTCGGAACATACCGAGGTTAGTCGGAACCTCCTTAGCGTCGGTGGCCTTGCCCTTGGCGCCGTTCGGTCCGACCTTGGCGTAGATGGCGGGGATACCGTAGTTAGGTACCGAGCGAGCCAGAGTGCCTTCATAATCCTTCGCGTTGCGGGGAGGCGGAGTGAAGGGACCGTGGCAGGTCTTGAGGCCGAGGATCATCAGGAAAGGCTTCTCCTTATTGGCCTTGATGAAGTTCGACGCATACTCGGTTGTCACGTCGTCGACGAAGCCCTTGCTCGGGGTCTTGACGCCGTCGACCTCGATTGGGCAATCGAAGTAGACGCCCTGGCCGACGAAGCTCGCGGACGTATCGAAGCCCGGGCGTTTGCCAGATTGGTTGCCGTGGTGCCACTTCCCGAAGTAGCCCGAGACGTAGCCGGCCGGGCGGAGCAGGGTGGCGACGGAGATATTCCCTTCCGGATGAGGCGTATGGTTGTTGGTGACGCCGTTGACGTGGCCGTACTGGCCGGTCACAAGCGAAGCGCGCGACGGGGCGCACAGGGAATTCACCACGAAGGCGTTGCGGAAGCGGACCCCCTCGGCGGCGATACGATCGAGGTTTGGAGTCTTGAGCCAGGGGAAGCGGCCTTTCTCTCCCTGTTCCTTCTGGACGACGCTCAGCGCGTCCCAGCGCTGGTCGTCGGTGAAGACGTAGACGAAGTTGGGTTTACGGTCGGCGGCGTCCGCGCAGGAGGCGAAGCAGGCGAAGAGGAGTAGGGCGAGGCGGGGCATGCCTATCTAACAACCAGACCGCCGAGGAGTTGCGAGAAACAAGCGCCCCGAGGTCACTTCAGCGACTTAATATAAAGAATCAAGGAGTCGATCTGCGCGTCGGAAAGCACGCCGGCGAAGCTGGGCATGGCGAATTCCGACTTCAGGAAAGAGGCGTGCTTCTTGGCGTTCGGCTCGAGAATCGATTCGCGGAGGTAGGCCTCGTCCGCGATGAGCGATCCCTTTTTGCCCTTGTCGGTGACGTAGTCGCGTTTGGATCCGAACAGGCCTTTCCAGGTGGGCCCGACGTTGGTCATCACGGTCTCGCCGACGGAGTGGCAGGCGGCGCAACCGAACATGGTGGCGAGGCGCTTGCCTTCGTCGGCGGAGACGGCTTCGGCCTTCTTCGCTGCGGCGGCCCGCGGGGTGAGGTCGACGGTGATCGGACCGAAGCCTTCGGCGACGGGGTCGAACTTCGTGAATTCGTAGGGCGTGGTGTAGGCGTTCTGACGCATCTCGGCACCGGCGACGGAGGAGATTCCCCAGCCGATGCGCAGCTGTTCGACGGGCTTCAGGCCGGGAACGCCGATGAAGACGCTCTTGCCATCCGTGCTCAGGTAAGCGCTGCTGGCCGTGAGCCAATCGTTGCCGGTCTTGCCATCAGCCTTGTACTGCGCGGAGCCGTAGGTGTAGGCCCGCTTATAGTGCCAGGTCGCGAAGGAGTAGTTATCGGGGTTCGTCGCCTTGGTCGCATCGAGGGCGATGTCGAAGCGAAGGAGGATGCCGCGGTCCGTCGGGATGACCTCGCGGGGCGTCAGCGAAGGGGCGCCGGTGTGGCGGACGCGCTCGATACCGGTGAGGGTCGTGAGCGTGTTGCCCCACCCGGCGATCTGGAAGCCGGCGATGTAGAGTTGGCCGTCGGCCGGATTGACCGAGCCATTGAGCGGCGGCGTGGCAAAGTCGCTGGCGATACTGACGACGCTCGCCTGGGGGCGGGAACCGCGATGATTCCAGAGCACACGGAGGAGATCGGGCTTATTGAAGCAGATTTGCACCATCTCGTCGTTGAGCGCGCCCATCTTGGCGTCGAAGAGCCAGACCTGCGAAAGGGCGGAGGCGTTGACCGCATGGGGAATCCAAGTGAGGGGGTCGGCGATGGGCGCAGGGTATTTCTCCTTAGGCAGCTTGTCGCTGAGGAAGCCGTAGAACTGGTCGTCTTTGACGATGTGGATCGGCGTGCTGGGGATATACTGTCCTTGCTGGTCGCTGGCGACGACCAGGCCCGTGCGCGCATTGACGGAAAGGTTGGGCTGGCGGAAGCCGTGGCCGAGCAGTGTCGCCGTCTGCCCGTCGGCGGAGATGCGGAGGATGCTGCCATTGTGCTTGCCGATGGTCGTCGCTTCCTGACCACCCTTGCCAATGACGAACTCGCCTTTCTGGGCGAGGCGGATGGTGCTCGGGAATTCGCGCATGTCGGCCGTCTGGGCGAAGGCGTTCGAGAAGAGCTCATGGATGTCGGCTTCGCCGTCGCCGTCGGTGTCGCGCAGGCGCCAGATGCCGTTGCGGTCGAAGACGTAGATCTGTTCGTCGCGGATGGCACAGGTCATCGGCTCG
>CAINSX010000320.1 GCA_903853185.1 uncultured Opitutia bacterium | reverse complement strand
TGCAAGCCGGCCGAGGCTCCGGTCATGCCGCCACCCGTGGTGAATCTCCAGGTCGTCAACCCGGCTCCCGTGCCCCAGGTCGTCGAGCTGACGGCCCAGGTTGAGGGCACCCGCGAGGTCGAGGTCCGCGCTCGTGTGACAGGCATCCTGCTCGCCCAGTCTTATCAAGAAGGCGCCGCCGTTAAGGCGGGCGACCTGCTCTTCAAAATCGACCCGGCTCCTTATGAGGTGGCCCTCTCGCTGGCCAAAGCCCAGCTGCTGCAGGAGAAGGCCCGCTTCGAACAGGCTTCGGCCGAGGCCATCCGTCAGGCCGCCTTGCTCAAGGCCAACGCCGCGAGCACCAAGGAAGCGGCTGATAGCAAGTCCGCCTCCGCCGCTGCGGAAGCCGCCCGCGACGTCGCCGCCGCCAAGGTGCGCGCCGCCGAGCTCGACCTCTCTTATTGCGAAGTCCGCGCACCGATCGCCGGCTATACTGGTCGCCTCAACCGCTCCGAGGGTTCACTGGTCTCGCCCGGGGCTGAAAGCCTGCTCACCACCGTGGTGCAACGCGATCAGGTCTGGGTGCGCTTCGGCATTTCCGAGCAGCAGTTCGCGCGCCTCTTCTTGGGCGACGCCTCCGCCGCCGCGCACGCCGCCGTCGACGTCTTGCTCCCGGACGGCTCCGCGTACCCCGTCGCCGGTAAGGTGAACTTCGTCGCCGCGCAGGTCGAATCGCGCCTCGGCACCGTGCAGATGCGTGCCGAGTTTGCGAATCCGCAGGCCGTGCTTCTGCCTGGACAGTATGTGCGCGTCCGCGTCCGCGGTCGCACCTTGCCCGCTGCTTTCGTCATCCCTTCCGCCACGCTGATGCAGTCCACCCAAGGTCGCTTCGTCTGGATTGCCGACGATAAGAACCTCGCCGTCATGGCCCCGGTGGTCGTCGATGAGATTACCGGCCCGACGGCTGTGATCCTGAGCGGCCTCAAGGCCGGCGACCGTCTGGTCACCGATAACCTGCAGAAGATTCGACCTGGCGCACCCGTCGTGCCTCGTCCCGCCGCCGTCGCCCCTTCCGCCAAGTAAAGCACCCCGATGTCCTGGGAATTCTTCGTCCGTCGGCCCATCTTCGCGTCCGTCCTCTCGCTGGTCATTGTGCTGGCGGGCCTGCTCGCGTTCAAGGTGCTGCCCGTCGCGCAGTATCCCCAGATTGCGCCGCCTGTCGCTACGATCACCGTCTCGTATCTCGGCGCCTCGGCCGAGACCCTGATCAAGACCGTCGCCGCGCCCATCGAGGAGGAGATCAACGGCACCGACAACCTGCTGTATTATTCCTCGAACGCTTCGGCGACCGGCCTGCTGACGATCAACGTCACCTTCGAGCCCGGCTCCGATCCGGATCTCTGCATCATCAATCTCACCAACCGCGTAAAGATCGCTGAGTCGCGCCTTCCCGACGACGCCCGCCGCCTCGGCGTCATCGTGAAGAAGCGTTCCAACGATATCCTCATGGCGATGTCGGTCATCTCACGCGACGGCACGCGTGATTCGATCTACCTGAGTAACTACGCCTCCATCAACCTCGTCGACGAGATCAAGCGCGTCCCCGGGGTTGGCGACGCCGGCGTGTTCGGCGCCCGCGACTACTCGATGCGCGTCTGGCTGCAGCCCGACAAGATGTCACGCCTCGGCGTGACCACGGGCGACGTCACCAAGGCCATCCGTGCGACGAACAACCAGTATGCTGCCGGCCGCCTCGGCCAGGAGCCCACGCCCGATGGCCAGGCCTTCTCCGTGCCGATCATCACCGCCGGCCGCCTCTCGACGCCGGAAGAGTTCGGCGAGATCATCATTCGCTCCGCCGGCGCCGCCGGCACGCTGCGTCTGCGTGACGTGGCTCGCCTTGAGCTCGGCGCCCAGAGCTACGAGCAGCAGGCGACGCTCGACGGCAAGACCGCCGTCGGTATCCGCATCTTCCTCGCCCCCGGTGCCAACGCCTTAGACGTCGCCGACGCCGTGAAGGCCAAGGTCGCCACGCTATCCAAGCGCTTCCCCGCCGGCGTCGATTACGAGATTCCGTTCGACACCACGCGCTTCGTGAAGGCCTCCATCAGCGAGGTCGAGCACACGCTCTTCGAGGCCGGTATCCTCGTCGTCCTGGTCGTCTTCCTCTTCCTTGGCAGCTGGCGCGCGACGCTCATCCCGATGCTCGCCGTGCCGGTCTCGCTCATCGGTACCTTCGCTGGCCTGTGGCTCTTCGGCTTCGGTATCAATACCCTGACGCTCTTCGCCATGGTGATCGCCATCGGCATCGTCGTGGACGACGCGATCGTGATGCTCGAGAACGTCGAGCGCCTCATGCATGAGAAGGGCATGTCGCCGTTCGACGCCGCCATCGCCTCCGTGCGCGAGGTCAGCGGCGCGATTGTCGCCATCGTGCTCGTGCTCGTCTCGGTCTTCCTGCCCGTCGCCTTCCTCGGCGGCATCGCCGGCGCCCTCTATCGCCAGTTCGCCATCACCGTCGCCGTGGCGGTCGTGATCTCGGGCTTCGTCGCGCTAACCCTCACCCCCGCGCTCTGCGCCCTCATCCTGCGTCCGCGCGATGCTGAAGCTCCGCACGGCAATCGTTTCCTCCGCTGGTTCGAGGCCCGCTTTAATTCCGTCGCCGCGTGGCATGGTCGCACCGTGCGCTGGCTGCTCGGCCACCCCAAGGCCGCCCTCGGGATCTTCCTCGCGATCCTCGCCGCCAACGTCGTGCTCATCCGGCTCATCCCGCGCGGTTTTATTCCTTCCGAGGACCAAGGCTACGTCCTGGGTGTGGTCTCCCTGCCTGACGGCGCCAGC
>CAINSX010000319.1 GCA_903853185.1 uncultured Opitutia bacterium | reverse complement strand
GCACATTGCGGAGAAGGTCAAGTGAGTGAGACGGGAGGGGGCCCGTTGACAAGTGGGCACGTGGGCAAGGCCCGAAACAGCCGCTCATTTAGCCCCAGGGTGTGGTCGTACTCCTTATGCTATCTCTCCCCTTGTCGCCGTGCCAGCGTGCCCACGTGTCCTCTTATATGAAAACTCCCCCGCCCATGAGGACGCGGTCTTGATACACGGCGAGCACCTGCCCGGGCGCGAGGCCGCGTTGGGTCTCGGCGAAGCGGAGGCGCGCGGTGCCGTCAGGCTGCGGGATGAAGCGGGCCGACGTGGCTTTGTCGCGGTAACGCACGCGGGCGAGGATGTCCTGTTCGCCGACCACAGGCTGATTGATCCAAGTGAAGTCGCGGGCGATGGCCTCGCTGGTGTAGAGCCAGGGTGCGTCCGGCTTGTCGAAGGCGACGTGCAGGGTGTTGGTCGCGAAGTCCTTCTTCACGACGACGAAGTATTCGTTTTCGGTGTTGGAGGGTAGGCCGATGCCCTTGCGCTGGCCGATGGTGTAGCGATGCAGGCCGCGGTGTTTGCCGATCTCCTTGCCGGCGGCGTTCACGACCGGGCCGGGCGAATCCGGGATATGCCGCTCGAGGAAATCCTGCACGGGGATCTGGCCGAGGAAGCAGATGCCTTGGCTGTCCTTGCGCTCGGCGTTCGGCAGCTTCGCATCCGCGGCGAGCTTGCGGACTTCCGGCTTCAGCAGTTCGCCGATCGGGAAGATTGCCTTCGCGAGCTGTTCTTGGCGGAGCAGCGCGAGAAAGTAGGACTGGTCTTTGTTCGGGTCGAGGCCTTCGAGCAGGTCGAACGTGCCGTCGGTATTTTCGCGGCGGCGTGCGTAGTGGCCTGTCGCGATGACGTCGTAGCCGTCCTTGAGCGCCTTGCGCAGGAAGACGCCGAACTTCATCTCGCGATTGCAGATGATATCAGGGTTGGGGGTCAGGCCCTGGCGGTAGCCGTCGACGAGGTATTGGACGACCGTGTCGCGGTAGTCTTGGACGAGGTCGATGATGCGGAAAGGGAGACCGAGGTGCTCGGCGACGGCCTGGGCGTTGCGGACGTCGTCCTCCCAGGGGCATTCACCGGGGAAGGGTAGGCCTTCCTCGTTCATCCAGGTCCGGAAGTAGGCGGCATGCACCTCATGCCCTTGCTGCTTGAGCAGAAGGGCCGCTACGGCGCTATCAACGCCGCCGGAGAGGGCTACCAGGACCTTGGACATCGGAGGGCAAGGTAGGGCCGGGAAGGGCAGGGATACAGATTATTTAAAAGGGGTAGGGGCAGGGGTCGGGGTAGGGTGGCTGGTAGGGCTGACCACCTTGGTCAGCCGCGGCTGGGCGAGGGCGCCCAGCCCTACCTTGCTTGCTCTCCCGCCTTGGGCATGTTTTCCTCGTTCCATGCGTCTCGGCATCCTCTTTCTTTTCCTCGGGCTCCTTCCGCTGGCGGCACAGAACGCCCAGCTCGCCGGCATGCAGCAGGATCTC
>CAINSX010000318.1 GCA_903853185.1 uncultured Opitutia bacterium | reverse complement strand
GTGGTCACCATCGAAGCGCGGATGGCCGACGCCGAGGGCGTGCCTTGCCTCGACTGCTCCAACATCGTCCGCTTCGGCATGGTCGGGGACGGGCAGCTGCTGGACAACCTCGGCACCTCGACCGGTTCCCGCGTTGTGCAGATGTATAACGGCCGAGCGCAGGTCAGCGCCAAGGTCACTGGACATAAGGCCGTCTTCAGCGCTTCCTCCGAAGGACGTCGCACCCAGTTCCTCAACGTCGAGAACAAGTCCGTGACCGAAGCCGCTCCGAAGACCGATGGTGCCAAGCCCAAGGCCGAGAAGCCGGCTTCCAAGTCCAAGACGAAGAGCAAGGCCAAGGCGGAAGCGACCCCGGCCTCCGCGGTGGCGCCTGCCGTCGCTGGTACGCCCGTTTCTCCTAAGGTGGTTGTCGACATCGCCTCAATTGATCGAGAGCGCATCCTGAAGGCCGCCGAGAAAGCCCTTTCGCAGGCGCCGGTCTCCGTCACCGCCTTCCCGGCCAAGCTGAGCGAGGGAGGGGCTAATGATTTCTACTCGAACGGAGACTACTGGTGGCCTGACCCCAGCAAGCCTAACGGACTCCCTTATATCCGTCGCGACGGTGAGACCAATCCGGAAAACTTTAGCCAGCATCGCTTGGTCGTGAAGACCTTGCGCGACTCCGTTTCGGCGCTCGCCGCCGCCTATAAGGTCACCGGTGACGACAAGTATGCCGTCAAGGCCGCCGAACTGCTCCGGGTTTTCTTCCTCGATGCCAAGCTGCGCATGAATCCGAACCTCAACTTCGCGCAGGCCGTCCCCGGCGTCTCGCCCGGGCGTGGTATCGGCGTCATCGATGCCTTGCACCTGATCGAAGTGCCCGCCGCTGTGAAAACCCTCGAGCGTTCGCCGGCTTTCCCGGCCGGCATGGCGAAAGACCTGCGCGGTTGGTTCCGCGAACTCGCCGAGTGGATGGTCACCAGCAAGAATGGCAAGGAGGAGGCTGCGGCAAAGAACAACCACGCCGTCGCTTTCACCCTGCAGCTCTCCGTCTACGCCGATTTCATCGGCGACCAGGAGAAGCTGGCCGCCTGCCGCAAGCAGTATAAGGAAGTCTTCGTCGGCAAGCAGATGGCCGTCGATGGCGGCTTCCCGTTGGAGCTGGGCCGCACCAAGCCGTACGGATACTCGATCTTCCAGTTAGATAACATGGTGCTCCTTTGCCAGGTGCTCTCGACCAAGGAGGATAATCTCTGGGAGTTCACGCTGCCCGACGGGCGCGGTATCCGCAAGGCCGTGGCGTTCCTCTATCCGTTCCTCGCCGACAAGTCCAAGTGGACGCTCAAGCCCGACGTCCAAGCCTGGGAGGGTTGGCCGGCCCGTCAGCCGAGCCTCCTTTTCGCTGGCCGCCAGTTTGGCGAAGCGGCCTATCTCGACCTTTGGAAGAAGCTCCCGTCAGACCCGACCGACCCTGAGGTGCAGCGTAATATCGGCGTGACCCAGCCGGTCCTCTGGTAAGACGGGGTTGTCATCCATCGTTTCACCGGAATGCTGGCCAGTATGAGATTCGCCCCGATGTCATGGTTGGCCGCTTTCCTGATGCTTGCCGCGGCAGCTTTCGCCGAGGATCCACAACGCGTTCTTTTCATCGGTAACAGCTACACTGGCGTCAATAAGCTCCCCGACGTCTTTCTGGACGTCGTGAAGAGCGCCGGCCGCATGGAGCCGGTGGTGAAATCCTCTACTCCCGGTGGCCGCACGCTCAAGCAGCAGCTTGGCATCGCAGGGAGTATGAAGTTGATCGAGGAGGGCGGTTGGGACGTCGTCGTTCTTCAGGGTCAGAGCCAGGAGCCGGCCATTGCCGAGACGGATGAGGCGACGCGAAAAGAGTTCCTCGAGAGCGCCGCTGAGCTTTGCAAACGCGTGCGGGCCAAGAGCCCAAAGGCTGAGGTCTACTTCTATGAGACGTGGGCGCGCCATGCCGACTATTGGAAGTCAGCTAAGCAGGGGCCCGACGTCGGTGCCGACCCTAAGGAGATGCAGTCCCGCCTCCGGAAGTGGTATGGCG
>CAINSX010000317.1 GCA_903853185.1 uncultured Opitutia bacterium | reverse complement strand
GGGAGTGACGACCCAGTTGGGCTGGCTTTCGACCACGCTGCCGTCGGCGGCAAGCCACTCGAAGCTCACGTTGATCGTCTGGCGGAGGTAGGCGCCGTTGCGGAGATCGAACTGGACGCGGGTATAGCCGCCGTCGGTCTTGGACTTACGGGCCGCGAGCAGCTCGACCTTGTTGGCGATACGGTTGTCGTTCAGCTGAGTCGAAAAACCACCCTCAGGCTTGGTGGTAGCGTAGTTGACGGCGTCAGGGGGAGTCAGGCCGCGCTCAATGCGGTCACCCGTCTCGAGAATCGTGGTGCAACCGGCCAGGAGGCCGAGAGCGAGGAGAGGCAGGATTTTTTTCATGGGACGAGAGGGGTGCAGCGGAGGACGACGGGGTGATTTTCCTGCGTGGACTTGAGGCTTACAAGCAGAACCTTGCCCGCAGGCAGCGTCAGGGTCGCCTCGGGATGACCGACGACGGTCAGTTTCTGGCCGGGCTTCGCTTCCAGCCGGGCTACTGAGAAACGGGCGGGGAGGCTCGACCAGTTACGCAGGTCGGCCTTGGTGGTACCGACGGTATAGATTGCCGTACCGACCTTGGTGGCGATGGCCCAAAGCACAGCTCCGGAGCCTGAATTTTGGCGATTAGCCGCTTCTTCGGAGGATTTATTGATGAGGTAACTGGCGGTCGCTTTCACGGCAGCGGAGGTGAAAGCCTGGGCTTTGATGCCGGGCAAAGCCGCCTCGAAGTGCTTCGCGATCAAGGCGTCCGGACGGCTCGCCAACGGTAGGGCGACGTCCTTGGCGTCCAATTTGAGCTTGAGATTATAATTCAATCCCGATGGCCGGATGGCCGGCAAAGCGACGCTCACGTAGGGCACGCGGGCGGCCACAATGAAGAGCGGGATATCGATCCGTTGCTGATACCAATCCGGACACATGCCTGTTTCGGAAATGACATAGACGATGGTGCCCTGCCCTTCGCTGGACGGCGCCTCGGCGTCCTTTAGGTCGCGACGGAAAGCTTCATTCGACCCGTTGAGCTGCGTCGCGGCCAGTAACTCCTTCCGGCCCTTCTCGCGGTCGGAAGAATCCTGACCGAGGCGTAGGAAGAACATCCCCTGAAGCCAGTGGCTGAAGGCGTCGTCATAGGCGCCTTCGGCGGTCAGGCTCGCGAGATTCTCTTCGATCATGCCAAGACCTTCCTTCGTGCGCTCATCCTGCGAGGCCTTCGCGACGTCGTACTTCGCCTCCTTGCCCTTGGGCTTCACGTAGAGCTGCCCCGAGCCGAAGGCCTGCTGGACGAAGCGCAAACGAGCCATGGCGACGCGCGCGCCATTGACGTCGCCCAGCTCCAACCGGTTCAGGGCCTGATAGGTAGAGGCGTAGATGCGATCGGCCGGACGTGGACGATACGCCTCGGCGTAGCCGTTGGTAAAAGCCGAGAACGTCGCATCGGCGACCGAGAAACCCGGTCGCTCTTCTTCTTCGCGGAAGGAGGCTTCGACCTGCTCGAATACCCGACTGCTTTCCTTCAGCTTGCCCTGGGCACGCAAAGCGGAACCGGCGTCGAGATTCCAAACTAAAGCATCTTTCGACTCCGCCGCCGCGAAGTTCTGCGCGATAGTAGCGGCCGTCTCATAATCCCCCTCCTCGACGGCGACCCGGACGCGCGGACCACGGTCGACATACGTCGCGCAGCCGACTAGGCAAAGCATCAGGATGGGGAGGTACGAACGCACAGGGAAGCCCCCGCAGACTAACCCGCCCCGCCCACAAGTAAAGGACGGTCAGGCCAGCTGGAGCCAGCGGGCGCCCAGGTAAAGCCACAGGGGCGTGACGAGCGGGCAACAGAGCATCGTGATGACCGAGCAGCGCAACGAGACCAGGACCTCGCCCTTGAACATCTCCACGATCAGGAAGGTAAAGATGCCGCAAGGCATCGCCGCCTGGACCAGCATGACCTTACGCAAGGATTCGTCGGCGACGAAATAACCGACCGTCGCCAACACCAGGACCGGCATCACCAGCCAGCGCACTGCCATCACCCCAAAGGAGACCGGAGCATCTGCGGCCAGGCGGAAGTCCTTGATGATCTCATGGAGGTAGATGCCGGTGAGCAGCGTACCGATCGGGATGGCGCAATCACCGACCGTATGGCAAAGCCCATTCGCAAACTTGATGGGCGCACTCTGGCCGAAGCCCGCGAAGTTGATCGCGAGAGCCACGAACAAGGCAACCGTCATGGGCTGGAAGAGCTTCTTCAGTCCTTTGCGCAAGGATTCGCCCGAGAGCATCGCGATGCCGACCGTCCAGACGGCCGCCTCGACGCCGACATTATGCACCAGCAGCACGCCGACGACGTCATTATCGAATAACGCCGCCGTAACCGGGATGCCGAGGTACCCGAAATTATTGACGCCGGCCGAGAAGGCGAACGTACGACGGGCCGTACCAGCCGGGACCTTTAAGAGCGAACCGATCGCGGTCGCGACGGCGTAGCCGGTGACGATCATCAGGAAGCCCGCGCCGAGGTAGAGCAAGGCCTGCGAGCCCGAGGCGATGAGCGGATTGCCACTCACACGGGAGAAGATCATCGCCGGGAAAAAGACCCAGATGATCATGCGCATCAGCGGCTGACGGGCGTGCGCGCCCACCCAGCCCTGGCGGGCCATGAACCAACCGAGCAGGATCAGCAGCCCGAGACGGGTGATGGCCAGCGCGACGTCGGCGGAGAAGACATTCATGAACGAAGCCGACTATCCCGAGGGCGACGCATGGGGAAAGAGTAAATTCCGACGCGGGGGCAAGTGGGCACGGTGACATGGGGACAAGAAACGTCCCTTTACCCTGACTTTATCGTGTATCTTTCATCCTGCATCGCGGCTGCAGCCCCACCCCCTTGACTTCCGGAGGGATGCGTGGATAATCATCTCCGTTCCTTCTCAGTCGGATCCCGCAAATGACCGACGTCTCATTTCGGGGGTGTTCCGGATTCGATTCCCGCCAAGATATCGCGACGGCATGCAGAGGGTAGTTCGTAACCTCTTAAATCCAACGGGCAGCACTATAACTGC
>CAINSX010000316.1 GCA_903853185.1 uncultured Opitutia bacterium | reverse complement strand
CTCCCACTCGCCTATGGCATCGGCACCGGCTCCGACATGCTGAAGCCACTGGCCATCGCAGTCATCGGTGCCCTCGGCATGTCCGTGCTCTTCTCCCTTGTCGCGACGCCCGTGGTCTACGCCCTGCTGGATCGCGAACAGGCCGCCTAAGGCGAACTCAGATCGCCACCAAGACGAAGGTCAGGGCGAGCTTGGTGCGGAGACGCAGCTTGGAGATGAAGACGGCGCCAATGAGACCGATGGTGATACCGCTGAGGTAATGGTTCCAAAAGAAGCCGAAGCCTTCTTGGGCCTCTGAGAAACTCGTCATGAGAGCCATCCGGAAAGGCAAGGCGCACAGGACGACGATGAAGTAGCCGGCGATCTCCCGACGGAGATTCCGTTTAAAATCCGAGGGATGACTATTTGACATGCTCGAAGGGCTTCTCGGCGGGGACGATGACGGGGGCGATGACGGACTTCCACACGACATAGCCGGCGGGAAGCATATGGATATCGCCGGGCTTGAAGAGTTCTTCCTTCGGTTTGCCATCGGCGCCGAGGAGCGGACTGGTGGTGTCGATGAACTTCATCCAGGGCTGCGTGGCGCATTCCTTGGCGAGCAGCTCGTTGGTCTTCTTAAGCTCAGCGATCTTCTCGAAGCGCTTACCGGGACTAGGCACGACGCCGAGGACATAGAGGCGAGCCTGCGGCAGCGCGGCGTGGAGCTTGCGATGAATCTTCTGGAAGTTCGCGAGGACGGTCTCGGGCTTGGTGCCGGCGTTGATGTCGTTGCTGCCCTCATAGAGGATCACCGCGCGCGGCTTGAACGGGATGGCGAGGTTATCGATGAAGAGGTCGGCGGCCTGGGTCATGCGACTGCCACCGATGCCGTAGTTAACGACAGTCAACGGCGCGAGGTCCTCCTTCACCGACTTCCATAGCTGCATGTGCGAGCTACCGATGCAGATGATGGAACCAGGCGCGGGCGGCTCCTTCTGCGCCGCGGCCAAGGTCTTGCTGTACAAGGCCATGATCTTGGCAGACGAAGATTTATCGGACAGCACCTCGTCGGCCGCGAATCCGGCGGAGGCGCAAAGAACGAGAGCAGCGAAAAGACGGAGGCGCATACGACTTACTTGGCGGCGTCCTTGGCGGACTTTTTCTTCTTCTTTTTCTCTTCCTTGTTACCGCTCCGGCCGGAGCCGTCGCCGGCCTCGTCCTTCGCGCCCGCGGCCGGATTCAGACCCGCCAAAGCGGCCGAGAGACGTGCCTTGGCCGCGAGGGCGGCCTCGTCCTTGGTGTCAGCGGCGACGGCGACCTCCTTGAACGGCGCATCCTTCATGTCGTAGAGGGTGCCGGACTGGTCGAGTTTCCAGCCGGCCTCGCGGACGTAGTAGTTGTTGCTGAGCTGGCAGTAGGCCCAGGTGCGCGGGGACTGCGTGTCGCCCTTGAACTGCGAGACAAGGCTGCGTCCGTCGATCACGCGACCGGTCGGCAGCGGCGCGCCGGCGACTTCGGCGAAGGTGGGCAGCAGGTCGCTGGCGTCGGCGACGTTGGCGTTCACCTTGCTGGACGGCGTGACGCCGGGCCAGGTGGCGAAGAACGGGACGAGGCCGCCGCCTTCCTTCATCGAACCCTTCTCGCCGTCGAGACGCTTGCCGCCGATGGTCGCGACGGGCGCATGCGCCTTGGCCGTGCCGTTGTCGCCCATGAAGACGATCAGGGTGTTCTCGCGTAGCTTGAGACGGTCAAGTTCGGCCATCAGCTTACCGACGAGCTTGTCCATGTAGTTGATGTTATCGGTATAATGACGGGCGAGACGCGTCGCGGCGTCCTCGCCGGCCGGATTCGGCAGACTGTCCGGCGTGGGCAGGATCTCGCCGTGGACGTGGGACATGGAGTAATAAAGGAAGAACGGGCCGCCCTTATGCGCCTCAAGCCAGGCGACCGCGTCCTTGTGCATCAGGTCGGGGATATATTCGTTGTCCTTCACCGGGATGGTCTTGCCGTTGATGACGTAGCTGTCGGGGTCGCCGCGCACCTTGCCGTCGTCGGTCATGGTCTTCACGCGCGCGCTGTTCCAGTACATGCCGCTGGCCTTGAAATGGAAGTCGTGCTCGAAACCCCATTCGGCCGGGCTCCCCGAAGGCGAAAGCTGGCCCCATTTACCGATGAGGGCGGTGGCGTATCCGGCCTGCTTGAGGACCGTCGGAATCATCTGCTCCGCCTTTTCGCCGGTACGGACCAGCGACTTGCAGGCGTCCTGGCTGACCGCGCCGGTGCGGAAGGCGTAGCGGCCGGTCAGGATGAGCGAGCGGGACGGACCGCAGAGCGGCGCGGTGTAGAAACGGGTGAAGCGCACGCCGCTATTCGCCAGGGCATCGATGTTCGGGGTCTTGAACTTATCCGCACCATTGCAGCCGAGTTCAGCGAAGCCGAGATCGTCCGCCAGGATGTAGACGATGTTCGGCTTGGCGGTCGCCCCGGAGAGGGAGGCGAGGCAGGCCGAAAAGATGGCCAGGAGGGCGACAAGGGGGCGAAGGGGCATGGGATTATCCCTATGCAACCCCCGGGCCTAGGTAAAGTTTCCACTGCGATTCGGGGATTCCCTCCCCGGAGCATACCCCTAAGGTGACCAAATGCGCCCCCTGCCCCTCGCTCTCGCCCTCGGCACCCTGCTGGCCGGCTCCGCCCTGCTCGCCGCTGATATCAAGGTCACCCCCAACGAAGCCGTCGACGTCGCTCAGGACGGCAAGGTCGTCGCCCGTTTCATGATGGCCCACGACGTCACCAGCCCCGCCAAGCGTCTCGAGACCTATAAGCCTTATCTCCACGTCTTCGACGCCAGCGGCGCCCTGCGCCTGACCAAGGGCCCGGGCTTCGAATTCACCCATCACCGCGGCATCATGGTAGGCTTCATGAAGATCACGGTCGACGGCAAGACCTACGACCGCTGGCATATGGTCAAGGGCGACCAGGTCGTCACCGCGGTCAAACCGACCACCGATGGCTTCGTCGCCGCGATCGACTGGCAAGGCGCCACCGCCCAGGACAAGCCGATCCTCACTGAAGAACGCGCCTTCACGTTCACGAAGCCGGCCGCTCCCTTCTATTTCGGCATCGAGCTGAACAGCACGCTCAAGCCCGACCACGGCGAAGCCAAGATCGACGGTGACCCTGAGCACGCCGGCGCGCAGTTCCGTCCTTCCGAGAAGATCGAAGGCGCTAAGACGACTTATATCTATCCGGGTAAGGATATCCTGATCCATAAGGTCAAGGACCTCACCTGGGTCGCCGAGGTCTTCACGGTCGAAGGCAAGACCTTCACGGCCCTGCTACTCAACCACCCTTCGAATCCGAAAGACACGGCCTTCTCGGCCTACCGCGACTACGGCCGCTTCGGCGCCTTCCCGAAGGGCGTCGCCACGCCGGAGTCCCCTTTCAAGCTGCATTATAAGTGGCTCCTCGCCGAAGGCGATGTCCGCGATGCCGCGGCCTTCCAGCAGGCCTACAACGCTTTCGCCGGCGTGAACGAGCCGACCCCGGCCGTGACGGTCATGCTCGCCGAACAGCCGAAGCCGAAAGCTCCCGCCAAGAAGTAAGCCATGGCCAAACCTCCCGAAGAAATCGCCTGGCTACCCGCGCCGGAGGACAAGAACTATCCGGCCGCGCTATCCTACCTCACCCTGCTCTACGCCGAAAAAGACGCCGCGGCCCTGGTGGCCAAGCTCCGCAAGGCGAAGGTGACGCAATTCAAGGCGAAGGACATCTTCCGCGCCTCGCAGCTCTCCCTGCTCGGAGTCAGCAACTCGCACGTGAAGAAGGACCAGAAGAAGATCCGCAAAGGCATCCACCTCTCGCCGCTCCTGCTCGTCCGCAGCCCACAGCACGGCAAGGTCGTCATCGCCGACGGCTACCATCGTCTCTGCGCGGTCTACCAGCACCACGAGGACATCTGGATCCGTTGCAAAATCGCCTGAGCCGACGAGTGGCGCTTACTTGGGCTTCTTGACCTTCTTGGCCTTCTTGGCGGCGGGGTCGCGACTACAGGACATGTCGTCCTCGACCTCGAACTTGCCTGCCGTTCGCAGAGCGATAACCCAGGACGGACCGACGTCCTCCGGTTTGAGTGGGTGGAACTCGCCCATCTCACGCTTCTCAGTCCAGCCCGAGGGGAGCCCATCGAATTTAAAACCGCTGGTGGGCGCACCCTTAGATTTTGCCCCCAAGACGACGTTGCTGGTAAAACGGTTCGGGGCCGACTTGGCGGACAACGAGGCGAACTGAGGATCCGGAGCGACGACTTCGATCGACAGGCCGCCCTTGGGACGCACGAAGCGATTGCCACTGATGTCGCAATCGGAGGGTAGCAGCACCATCTGCTCCTGCGGCCAGTGCTTCTTGTAGTCCGAACCGAGCTCGAGGTCAGGCCCATCGCAGGCGACAATGGTATTGCCGGAAAGCGTGAGTTTCTTCGACTGCGGATAGGCGGTCACGATACCAAGGGCATTCTTAGCGGTCTTGGCGTTGTTCTTCTCCTTCGGCGAATAATCCGGGGTCAGCGCATGGGCCGTAAATTCACCGGCGGAGACGCGGATACCATAGTCGCAGCCAGAGACGTAGTTACCTTGGACGACATGGTTCGCGCCCGACATACGCAGGCCGTGCGCCCCGGCCACGCCCTCGCCGAGGACGATGTTGTTCTTCACGGTATTATTCGCGCCCCGGCGGATATTGATGCCACCGCGGGTCGCCCGGACGGTATTGTTCAGCACCTGGTTGAAATTGGACTTCAGCGAGACAATCTCGGTGCCCTCGCCGTCCGCATGGTCGAACAGGTTGCCCTGGATCACGAAGTAGGCGCCTTCCGTGGTCTTCTCGTCGAACTTGCCCGAACCCCAGACGCGGATGTCCTCGCGACCGTTACCGACGTCGTAGGGGATATTCTTGAAGTAGCACCCGACCACGGAGTTGTACTGTGCGTTCTCGAGGCCATTACCGATCAGGGGCTCAAGGTTGTTCTTCCCCTTAAAGTAGCAGCGCTCGACGGTGTTGTGGCTCCCGCCGAAGAAGACCCAGTAGTAGGCGGTCTCGAAACCGGCCGGATTGTAATCGACGATGGCGGTGTTGCGTACGACGCCGTGATGGGAATTGAAGGTGATCACGGAACGGTCGGCCGCCCCGGAGGCGATGGCTCCGTTCAGGAGGTAAAGCCCGTCGATCACCACGTACGCGCCGCTGATGTCGATTTCGGAAGCTCCGCCGAGAATGGCTTCGCCCGGTACCACGGCGACGACCTGGATCGGCCGGCCCTGCGTGCCGTTATGGGTGATGCGTAGCTTGACGTCATCATATTTTCCGGAAGCCAGACGGATGACGTCTCCGCCGACGGCCGACGAAGCGGCAGCTTTAAGCTCAACCGCATTCTTGACCGCGATATCGCGCGCGGCGACCGAGAGTGTCAGCACGGCCAAGACCAGACAGGTGAAAAGGCGTCGCATCGTTACGCTCATCAAACCCCCACAACCAGGAAGAGTCGCATCGGATCGGAGCCTCAGCGCTTGGGCTCGGCCTTCGGATCCCAGCCGCCGCCGATGGCCTTCACGAGCGCGACGGTGGAATTGAGGCGGAGATTCTGGATCTGGGCGGCGGCCAGTTCGGCCGTCAGCAGCGTGCGCTGCGAATCCATCAGCTGATAATAGGGCGTCAGGCCGCTGCGATACTGCATCTCGACGAGTCGGGCGGTCTCGCGGGCCGAAGCGACCACCCGGGCCTGCGATTCGGCAGCACCGACGCGATTGCTCAGGTCGTTAAGGACATCCTCGGTCTCACGGAAGGCGGTGAGGACGGCCAAGCGATAGTCGGCCAACGATTCCTCATAGCGCTGCTTGGCGCCCTCGAGCGAAGCATCGAGCTTGCCACCCTGGAAGAGCGGCAAGTGCAGGCTTGGGCCGGCGGACCAGACGCGACTCTGCCAGTCGACAACCTTGGACGCATCAATCGTCGAGAAGCCAGCCGAACCGGTAAGCGTCAGGCGAGGATAGTAATCGGCCTTGGCCTGGCCGATGCCGGCGTTGGCGGCCACGAGGCGAAGTTCGGCGGCGGCGACGTCAGGGCGGCGTCCGAGCAGCTCAGACGGCAGGCCGGCAGGCACGACCGGCACTTCCGTCGTCAACGGCTTCGGGGCGAGGGATAATTCGGACGGCAGGCGGCCGGTCAGCACCGCGAGCGCGTGCTCGGCATTGATGCGCAGGCGACGCACCTCATTGAGCTGGCCGGTGGTCATCTCGACCTGGGTGGTGGCCTGCAGGAGGTCGGTCTGCGGCACGAGCCCGGCCTTGACCTGCTTGCCGACGAGCTCGGCCTGACGCTGGTAGAGCCCGAGGCTCTTGGTCAGCATCGCCGCCTGGGTGTCGAGGGCACGCAGTGAGAAATAGTTGAGCGCGACGTTGCCCTGAACGGTCTGCAGCACGACGGCGAACTCGGCCGCGGAGACCTTGGTACTTGCGTCGGCGGACTCGCTGAGGCGACGCACGCGGCCCCAGACGTCGAGTTCGTAACTGAGCTCGAGCGGAACGGAATAGGAAGTCTGCGTGCGGCTCACGCCGCCGGCGGTGTCGGAGGTGCGGCTACGCTGGACGGACGGATCCACGCTCAGCGCCGGCCAGAATCCGGAGTCGGCGACATCGCTCAGGGCGCGAGCCTGCCCCACCCTCGCGAAGGCCGCGCGGACAGTGTCATTGGCCTTGAGCGCGTCGGCCTCGAGCGCATCGAGATCGGCATCCTTGAAGATCGCCCACCAGTTGGCGCCAAGCACCGGCGACCCTTGGTACGGGCCGGTGAGTTCACGGAAAGCGGGCGAGACTGGCACCTCGGGGCGGACGTAATCCGGACCGACCGCGCAAGCGGACAGCATACACGCGACCGCGAACCCGAACAGGCGGTTGGAGGCGGCGGAGGATGGCTTCATGGCGGTCATAGCAGGAAAGTTCAGGAAACAGCCGGAGGCAAGGTCGCGGCGGCCCGCCGACGCAGGGTCCAGAGACGGAGGCGGTCGAAGTAGAGGTAGACGACCGGGGTCGTATACAGGGTGAGCAACTGGCTGAGCAGGAGGCCGCCGACGATGGCGATGCCGAGGGGCTGGCGCAGCTCGGAGCCCTCCCCGAAACCGATGGCCAAGGGCAAGGCGCCGAACATCGCCGCCAGCGTGGTCATCATGATCGGGCGGAAACGCAGGGAGCAGGCGGCGAAGATGGCGTCGCGGGCCGGCACGCCGTCGCGCCGTTCGGCCTCGAGCGCGAAGTCGATCATCATGATCGCGTTCTTCTTCACGATACCGATGAGCAGCAACACGCCGATGAGCGCGATGATGCTGAACTCCATGCCGAAGGCCATCAGGGCGATGAGGGCGCCGATACCCGCCGAGGGCAGCGTGGAGAGGATCGTGATGGGGTGGATCCAGCTCTCATAAAGGATACCAAGGACGACGTACATCGCCAGGATCGCCCCGAAGATGAGGAAGGGCTGGTTATCGAGCGAGGCCTGGAACATCTTGGCCGTACCCTGGAAGCCGCCCTGGACCGAGCTCGGCACGCCGATCTCGCCCATGGCACGGCGGATCGCCTCGTCCGCGTCGGACAAGGTCTTCCCCGGGGCGAGGTTGAAGGAAAGCGTCGTGGCCACGAACTGCGACTGATGGTTGACGTTCAAGGGGGCGTTGGCCGGCTCGAAACGGGCGAAGGACATCAGCGGCACGCGCTTGCCCGCCGACGTCACGACGGTGATGTCACGCAGGGATTCCGGGCTCATGGTGCGCTCGGAGTTCACCTCCATCACGAGGCGATACTGATTGAGCGACTTGTAGATCGTCGCCACCGGCAGCTGGCCGAAAGCGTCGTACAGCGTGCGGTTGGCGACGTCGACCGGGATGCCATACGCGGCCATCTTGTCGCGATCATAGGTGACGTAGGTCTGGAGGCCGCGGTTCTGCGTGTCGGTGTTGACGTCGGTGAGCTCCGGTAGGCCGGCCAAGGCGGCCTGGATCTTAGGCACCCAGGCGTTGAGCGCCGAAAGCTCCTCGGCCTGGACGGTATACTGGTAGAGCGCGGAACTGGACCGGCCGCCGATGCGGATATCCTGCGCCGACATCAGCAAGAGACGGGCGCCGGTGACCCCCGCGGTCCGCTGCCGGAGGCGGGCAATGATGGCGTCGGCGGAACCGGTCCGTTCGCTCATGGGCTTGAGCACGACGTAAAGACGGGCGGAATTGACCGGACCACCGCGACTGCCGCCGATGGAGACGCTGATCACGCTCACGTCCGGGTCGGCGCGGACGATATCCGAGATCGCCACCATCTTCTTCTCCATCTCCCGGAAGGAGATGCTCTGGTCGGCATCAAGGTTACCCAGCAGGAATCCCGTGTCCTGCTGAGGGAAAAAGCCCTTGGGGATGACGGAATAAAGGACGACATTGAGCGCGACGGTGGCCACTAAGGCCAGCAGCACGACGAAACTATGGTCGAGCACCCAGCGCAGCGAACGGCGATACCCTTCGAGCAGCCAGGCGAAGAAGCGCTCGATGCGTCCCGGGGCGGCGGCGCCGGCGGCCTTGGCCTTGAGGAGTAGCGAGCACATCATCGGCGTGGTGCTCAGCGACACCACCAGCGACACCAGGATGGCGACCGAGAGCGTGATGGCGAACTCGCGGAAGAGGCGGCCCACCAGCCCGCCCATCATCAGGATGGGGATGAAGACCGCCATCAGCGAGACGCTGATGGACAGGACAGTGAACCCGACCTCCTGCGCGCCCTTCAGGGCGGCCTCCATGCGCGTGGCGCCCTTCTCGATATGGCGCGAGATGTTCTCCAGCACCACGATGGCGTCATCCACCACGAAGCCAGTGGCCACCGTCAGGGCCATCAGGGTGATGTTGTTGATGGAAAAACCGGCCAAGGCCATGATCGCGAACGTCCCGAGGATCGAGACGGGTACGACAATCGCCGGGATCAGCGTCATGCGTGCGTCACCGAGGAAAAGGAAGACCACCAGCGTGACGAGGAAGACCGAAAGCAGCAGCGAGCGCTCGACCTCGTGCAGTGAGCTGCGGATGGTGATGGAACGGTCCATCGCGGCCGACATCTCCATGCCCTTAGGAATCTGAGCCTGCAGGTCGGGGATCTTGGCTTTGATTCGGTCGACGGTCTCGATGACGTTCGCGCCAGGCTGGCGGGTAATAATTAGGACAATCGCCGTCCGGCCGTTGAGTAGACCGGCGTTACGGACGTCCTCGACCGACAGACTCACCGTGGCGAGGTCGGAGAGCCGCACCGGCGTTGTACCTCGGTAGCTGACGATCAACGGCAGATAATCCGCGGGCTCCAAGGCCTGGTCGTTCGCCATCACCTGCCAGCGACTACCGGCGGTCTCGACGATTCCTTTGGGCGAATTGACATTCGTGGCGGAGAGGGTCTTGCGGACGTCCTCAAGCGAGACGCCGTAGGAGGCCAGCTGGGCGGGGTTCACGTTCACGCGGATGGCCGGCAAGGCCGAACCACCGACGTTGACATCCCCTACCCCGGGGATCTGGGCGATGCGCGGCGCGAGCACAGTCGTCGCGATGTCATACATCTCGCCACGGGTGAAGCTGTCCGACATGACGGCCAGCAGCATGATCGGCATGTCCGCGGGATTCGACTTACGGTAGCTCGGGCTGTTGATCATCGCCGACGGCAGCATGCTGCGCGCCGCGCTGATGGCCGACTGGACTTCGCGGGCCGCGCCATTGATATCCCGGGAAAGCTCGAACTGCAGGGTGATGTTCGTGTTGCCGCGCGTACTCGAGGACGTGATCTCCGTCACGCCGGCGATACGACCAAGCGAACGCTCCAAGGGGGTCGCGACCGTCGCGGCCATGGTCTCAGGGCTGGCCCCGGGGACGGAGGCGCGGACCTCAATCGTGGGGAAATCGACCTGCGGCAAAGGCGAGATCGGGAGCACCTGGAAGGCCACCAGTCCCGACAAGGCGATTGCGATCGTCAGCAACGTGGTCGCGACCGGCCGGCGGATGAAGAACGCGGACAGGTTCACGGCGACGTGGCGGCGGCGCGGCGGCGCTGCAGACGGTCGAACCAGAGGTAGATCACCGGAGTGGTGAAGAGCGTCAGGATCTGGCTCAGGATGAGTCCGCCGACCATCGTGATGCCCAGCGGCTGGCGCATCTCGGAACCCATGCCGGTGCCGAGCATCAGGGGCAACGCACCCAGCAGCGCGGCCATGGTGGTCATGAGGATCGGGCGGAAGCGCAGCAGGCACGCCTGATAGATGGCGTCCTCAGGCTTGAGGCCCTGCGTGCGTTCGGCGTCGAGCGCGAAGTCGACCATCATGATGGCGTTCTTCTTCACGATGCCAATGAGCAGGATGATGCCGATGATGCCGATGACATCCAGGTCGGTGCGGGACAGGATCAACGCGAGCAGCGCGCCGACACCGGCCGAAGGCAGGGTCGAGAGGATCGTCACCGGATGGATGAAGCTCTCATACAGGACGCCGAGCACGATATACATGACCACGATGGCGGCCAGGATGAGCCAGAGCTCGTTCTTCAGCGCGATTTCGAAGGCGGCCGCGGCGCCCTGGAACGTGGTGTCGATCGAGACAGGCATGCCGAGGTCCTTCTCGGCCTTCTTGATGGCCTTCACAGCGTCGCCCAACGCGGCGCCCTCGGCGAGGTTGAAGGAAATACGGGCGCAAGGGAATTGACCCACGCGTGTGATGGCGAGCTGGGCCGGCTGCTCGCGGAACTTGGCAAGATTGGACAGCGGCACCTGCGCCCCACCCGGGGCGGAGACGTAGAGGCGACCGAGGGATTCAGGACCATCGCGGAACTCAGGCTTCACCTCGAGGATCACGCGGTACTGGCTCGATTGGGTAAAGATCGTGGAGATGATGCGCTGGCCGAGCGCGTCGTAGAGTACGGCGTCGATGTCAGCGACGGAGATACCGTAGCGGCCCGCGGCTGTCCGATCGATGTCCACGAAGACCTGGCGGCCGTTGAGCTGCAGGTCCGTGGCCACGTCCTTAACCGCCGGGATGGCCTTCACCTTCTCCATCAGCTGGGGCACCCATTCGGCGAGCTCCTCCATGCGCGGAGTCTGGAGCAGGAACTGGTACTGCGTGCGGCTGACGGTGGTATCGACGGTCATGTCCTGCACGGGCTGCAGGTAGAGAGCGACGCCTTCGAGCTTGGCCATCTTAGCCTTGAGTCGCTCGGCGATGGCCGGCGCCCGCGACTTACGCTCCTCGAGCGGGCGGAGGTTGATGACCATGCGACCGGAGTTGACCGTGGAACTGGTACCGTCGACACCGATGAACGAGGCAAGGCTCTCGACGTCAGGGTCGGACAGGATCTCCTGCGCGATCTCCTGCTGCTTGACCGCCATCGCGGCGAAAGAGATGTCCTGACGGGCCTCGGTGACGGCCTGGATGACGCCGGTATCCTGCAAGGGGAAGAAACCCTTCGGAATGAAGACGTAGAGCAGCGCGGTGAGAGCGAGCGTGCCCACGGCGGTCCAAAGGGTCAGGGTCTGGCGAGCGAGGACCCAACGCAGCGCCAAGCCGTAGCGGCGGATGACATCGTCGAAGAAAGCCCCGAGGGCGCGGCTCCAGCGGGCCTCTTCAGCTGGCGTCCCATGCTTGAGCATGCGGCTGCACATCATCGGGGTGAGCGTCAGCGAGATGACGGCCGAGATCAGGATGGCCACGGCCAGGGTGATGGCGAACTCGCGGAACAGGCGCCCGACCACGTCCGCCATGAAGAGCAGCGGGATGAGCACCGCGATGAGCGAGAAGGTCAGCGAGATGATTGTGAAGCCGATGCCGGCGGAGCCCTTCAACGCGGCTTCCATGGGCGAATCGCCCTTCTCAATGTAGCGGGAGATGTTCTCGATCATCACGATGGCGTCGTCCACGACGAAGCCCGTCGCGATGGTCAGCGCCATCAGCGTGAGGTTGTTGACCGAGAAGTCGCAAAGGTAGATGACCGCGAAGGTGCCGATCAGCGAGAGCGGGACGGTGATGCCGGGGATGATCGTGGCCGGCACGCTCCGCAGGAATACAAAGATGACTGCGACGACCAGGAAGATGGAGAGCAGCAGCTCGACCCGGACGTCGTCGACGGAAGCGCGGATGGTGATGGTGCGGTCCGTCAGGACGGTGACCTTGGCGGCCTCGGGCAAGGTAGCCTGCAAAGCCGGGAGGATCGTCTTGATGCGGTCGACAACGGCGATGACGTTCGCCCCTGGCTGGCGTTGGATATTGAGAATGACGCCGGGCGACTGGCCGCCGGGGTTATGCCCCGCCCAAGCGGAGAGATACACGTTCTCGGCACCGTCGGTCGTGTCCGCGACGTCGCTGAGACGCACGGGCGAGCCATTACGGTAGGCGAGGATGACGCGGTTATACTCCTCGGGCGAACGGAGCTGGTCGTTGGCGTCGATGGTGGACGATTGCTGCAGGCCGTCGAAGCTGCCTTTGGCGCTGTTCGCGTTGGCGCCGACGATCGCCTGGCGGACCGTCTCGAGGCTGAGGCCATAGGAGGCGAGCGCTGAGGGGTTCACGCGGATGCGGATCGCAGGACGCTGGCCGCCGGAGATGCTGACCATGCCCACACCGGAGACCTGCGAGAGCTTCTGCGCGAGGCGCGTGTCGACGAGGTCGGCGACCTTGGGCAAAGGCAGCGAATCGGAAGTGACCGCCAGCGTCATGATCGGCGCGTCGGCCGGGTTCACCTTGCTGTAGATCGGCGGAGCGGGCAGGCCTTGCGGCAAATAGGCCGAGGCCTCGTTGATCGCGGCCTGGACCTGCTGCTCGGCGACGTCGAGCGAGATCGAGAGATCGAACTGGAGCGTGATCGAGGAAGCGCCGGCCGAGCTGGTCGACGCCATCTGGGTGAGCCCGGGCATCTGTCCCAGGCGACGTTCCAGCGGCGCGGTGACCGCCGTCATCATCACCTCAGGGCTGGCACCGGGATAGAAGGTGGCTACCTGGATGGTCGGGTAGTCGACCTCCGGCAAGGCGGAGACGGGCAAGGCCCGGTAGCCGATGGCGCCGCAGATCATCAGCGCCACCATCAGGAGCGTGGTGGCGACTGGCCTCTCGATGAACGGGCGGGAGAGGTTCATGCCAGCTTACTTGGCGGCAGGGGCTTCGGCCGGAGCACCGGCAGGCTTACGACGGCCGGCAACGACGACCTTGGTGCCGGTCTGCAGACGGTCGAGGCCGTCGGCGGCGATGACCTCGCCGGCCTTCAGGCCTTCGATGATCTCGGTGTTTAGGCCGTCGACGACGCCCGTTCGCACGGTGCGGCGCGTGACGGTATCGTCCGGATTCAGGATGAAGACGAAACGATCCTTGTCGCTGATCTGCACGGCGGCGGTGGGGGCGAGGAGCACGCCCTTCTTGTTCTCGACGGTCAGGCGGATGTTGACGAACTGGTTCGGGAAGAGGCGGCGATCGGCGTTGGCGAACAAGGCGCGCAGGCGGAGCGTACCGGTCGAGGCGTCGATCTGGTTGTCGAGGGCGGAGAGGTCGCCGACGGCCAGGACCATGCGGCCGTCGCGATCGAAGGCCTCGGCCTTCAGCTGGGCGCCCTGCCCGATCGCATATTGCAACGCGGGGATGTCCGACTCGGGTACGCCGAAGACGACGGAGAGCGGCTGCAGCTGCGTGATGACGACGAGGCCGGTCGTGTCGGAGGACGAGACGACGTTGCCGACGTCCACCGTACGGAGGCCAACGACACCCGAGATCGGAGCGGTGACCTTCGCGTATTCCAGCTGGAGACGGGCGTTGGCGACGGTACCCTCGTCGACCTTGACCGTGCCTTCAAGCTGAGCCACCTGGGCGCCGGCGGAATCAAGCTGCTGACGCGTGATGGCCTCGGCGGCGTCCTGGTAGCGCTTGAGGTCGAGCTTGGCGTTGGCGAGTGCGGCGCGATCACGGGCGAGCTGGCCTTCGGCCTGGGTCAGCGCGACATCAAACGGGCGAGGGTCGATGTCGGCGAGCGGATCGCCGGCCTTCACGGCCTGGCCTTCGGTGAAATAAAGCTTCATCAGCTGGCCGCTGACGCGCGGACGCACGGTGACGGTGTTCAGGGCCTTGACGGCGCCGAGCGCCGAGATGCGGATCTCGATGTCGCCCGGAGCGATGGTCGCGGTGGCCACGGACACCGGGAGATTACGCGCGCCTTTGCCGCCGGCCTTGGGGCCGCCGGGCGACTTGCCGCCCTCCTTGGTCTGCGCGCCGACGGAGGCCGCCAACGCGAGAAGAAGCGCAGTGGAAATGAGACGAGGACGGATCATGGGACGAGGCGAAGCGGGGTGAAGGACGACCGCGGAAACAGGGTCCGCGAAGACCCCCGAACAGTGCGTTCCGCGACGCATGCTGTCAAAGCATGAACCTCGGATTAAGATAGGGTTAAGACGCCTGAAAACAGGCTCCGGGCGTCAGCGGACGGCGGCCCCACGCACCCTCGCGAGCGCCGAGGATTGCCGTTCGCGGAGGATGGCCTGAGCCTTGGCCACCTTGGCCTTCGCGGCGGCCGGATCCTTGGCCATGGCGAGCACGGCCGGGACGATGCCCGCGAGCTGCGGTTCGTCGTCCAGATCGAAGAGCCACTCATTCAGGCCGATGTCCTTCCACATATTGCCCTTGGAGGTCTGCTCGGCCCAGCGGCACACGATGG
>CAINSX010000315.1 GCA_903853185.1 uncultured Opitutia bacterium | reverse complement strand
TGTGGGCAAGGTGACATGGGGACAAGGGGGGTCACACTGTTTCGGGTGGCGGGTGCGGATCCTGAACCTGTACCTGTACCTGAACACCTGAACCCGGGACCTGACGGCCGAGACCTGGGACCTGAGAATGAATGTGAGGCAACTATGTCGTGACGCGGTCCCGACCCTACCCAATGCAGCGACAACTAGCCCTAGCCCAAGCCCTGTCCCTACCTCGATACACCTTTGGCTCGCCTACCCCTACCCCGACCCCTACCCCTACCCCTTCACTATGTCCACCAGCCGGCTGAATTTTAAACTCGAGGCGACGGCCACCGGCTCGCGCGCCCGGGCTGGCACATTCCGCACGCTGCACAACGAGGTGAAGACGCCGCTGTTCATGCCCGTGGGCACCCAGGCGACGGTCAAGGCACAGACGTTCGATACCCTGCTCGAATCCGGCTCCCAGATCCTGCTGGCGAACACCTACCACCTGCTCCTGCGTCCGGGTCCCGAGGTCTTCAAGAGTTTTGGTGGCATCCATAAGTTCACCGGCTGGGAGAAATCCTTCCTCACCGATTCCGGCGGCTTCCAGATCTTCTCGCTGCCGCACGCCCGCAACATGAAGGAAGAAGGCGCCGAGTTCCGCAGCTACGTCGACGGCGCCATCCACCTGCTCAGCCCCGAGACCAGCATCGGCACCCAGGTCGCCATCGGCAGCGACATCATGATGGTGCTCGACCAGTGCATCCCTTCGACCGCCGACCGGGCCACCGCCAAGGAAGCGCTCGAGATCACGCACCGCTGGGCCATCCGCAGCCTCAAGGCCCGTGGTGATTCGCCCCAGTCCATGTTCGCGATCGTCCAGGGCGCCCTCTACCCCGACCTCCGCAAGATCAGCGCCGACGGCCTGACCCAGTTGCCCTTCGACGGTTTCGCCATCGGCGGCCTCGCGGTCGGCGAAGGCAAGGCCCAGCGCGAAGATACGTGTGAGATCGCCGCGGCGATGCTGCCGGCCGACAAGCCGCGCTACCTCATGGGTGTCGGCACCCCGCTCGATCTCCTCGAAGCTGTGCACCGTGGCGTCGACATGTTCGACTGCATCATCCCGAACAAGGTCGCCCAGTTCGGCACCGCCTACACCTCGCGTGGTATCCTGCAGCTCCGCCGTTCGATCTATAAGTTCTCCGAGGAGAAGATCGACGCCCTGTGCAAGTGCCCGGTCTGTGCCAAGTATTCGCGCGGCTACCTGCATCACCTCACCAAGACCCAGGAGCCGCTCGGCTGGACGCTCCTCGGCCAGCACAACATTTTTTTCTATCACCAGATGATGCGGGAGATCCGCCAGAGCATCCTCGAGGATTCATTCCTGGCGTATTACCACGACCGCCGTCAGGTCCTGCAGATCGAGGACATGGATAATCCCGCCGTCCCGCCCAAGGTTGGCAAGGAACGCCGTGCGCGCACCCTTGGTGATTACGAGATTCATATCCACGAGATCGAGGGTTTTGCGAATATCCGTCAGATTTCGTCGGGTGAGATCATGCACCTCCGACGCGCGCCCATGGATGAAGCCAAGGCGCTGTACATCGACCAGGCCAAGCTCTCCGAGCGCCTGAAGCTACCCGCAGGCCAGACCCCTGAGACCGCCGCGCCGATCGTCATCTGGGATCTCGGACTCGGGGCTGCCGCCAACGCCATGGCGTCAATCCTTTGCTACGAGGCCGAGGCCGCCAAGGGCCCCGTGCGTAATATGAAAGTCATCAGCTTCGAGAACGACATGGATTCGCTCAAGCTGGCCATGACGCACAAGAACCGCTTCGAGTACCTGCGTCACTCCGGCCCCGACGCCGTCCTCGCGCGTGGCACCTGGCAGTCGCGGCAGTATCCCGGACTCAGCTGGGACCTGCATGTCGGCGACTTCTGGCAGCTCGCGTCCAAGGTCTCCGCCGCGCCCGACATCATCTACTACGACTTCTTCTCGCAGAAGACCAATCCCGACGCCTGGGAACTCGAGTCGTTTGATAAGCTCTTCTCGTACTGCGACCCCAAGAAGTCGGCCCAGCTCTTCACCTATTGCTCGTCGACGACCATGCGCGTCGCGTTGCTCAACTCCGGCTTCTATGTGGCGAACGGCGAGGGTACCGGCTCGAAGAAAGAGACCATTGTCGCGCTCAGCCCCGGCTTCCCGACCCCCTGCCCTTATCCTTTGGTTGGACAAGAATGGCTGGAGCGCTGGCGTCGTTCGTCGAAGAAATTCCCGGATGGCCTGACGCCTGAGCAGCAGGCGGAAGTGGAGAAGCGGATTGAGGGGCACCCTCAGTTTTCAAGGAACTGAAAACTGAGGAGGGGACACGTGGGCATGGTGACAAG
>CAINSX010000314.1 GCA_903853185.1 uncultured Opitutia bacterium | reverse complement strand
TCTGGCGCGGCGAGCACGTTGAAGGCGTGGAGCGATTGGCTGACCGGCACCGAGCCCGTATGGCCGTCGTGGATGCCGGTGTTGATGTCGAGCGGCACGCCCTTGGCGGCGGCGAGATGGAAGAGGGGAGAGCGATGGCGGTATTCGGCTTCGGTCGCGGAGCCTGGCGCGCCGCCGCAGCACTGCTCGATCATCTGGGCATATTGGTTCTGCCGTGCTGTGCTCTCGGCGTGCCAGGCGGTGAGGTCGGAGATGGGTACCCAGGCACTGACCGCGGCCCACAGTTGAGGGGCACGGGTGGCCATGACGAGCGACATGTGGCCGCCGCCGGAACCGCCCACGAGATAGATGCGGTCGGTGTCGATGCGGGCGCGGCTCTTGGCGTATTCCACCGCGTCGACGATGTCCTGCGAAGCGAGGTCGGAGGCGCAGGCCTCGGGGTGATCGTTGATGCCGCGGAAATCCGGGGCGACCATCACCCAGCCGCGTTGCTTGGCCAGGCCGATGAGGAGCGGGCCTTGCTCGATGCTGCCGCTCCAGGTGTGCAGGAAGACCAGTAGGGGTACGGCCGGCCCTGGGAGATTCTTGGCCGCGGAGTCCGGTTGGGTGTAGACGACTTTCTGAGGCGTCCCGTCCATGGTGCTGGTGACATCGACCGCCATCTTGAGCGCCATCGCCTGCATTTCTTCGGCGGTGGGTCGTTTCGCGGGTTCAGCCGCAGCGAGCGTCACGCCAGAGAGCAGGCAGGCCGCGGGGTTCATTTGGCCGACGGGAGAAGGTAGGCCTTGATGTAGTCGTTCGGATTGGCGTGCACGACGTTCGGGGCGCCCGGGTAGACGAGTTCGCACGGGGCCTTAATCTCGTCGCAGTGCTCCTTGAGCTTCACGCCGAAGTTGGCGGTGTGGGTGGCGTCCTTCTCCTCCTTGCCGAGATTAGGGACCGTGCCGAAAAACAGACCCACGGGCGGGTCGTCGCGGGTGACGAGTTCGTAAGGGGAATATTCCTTGATCCAAGGCATGATCTTTTCACGAGCATCGTAGAAGGCCTGGAAGGTGGAGATTTTCTTCTTGGCGTCGCCGGTGATGCCGAAGGCGTGGGCGCCGTAGCTGCTGTTCGGCGTCCATTCGCGCATCTGGTGGGGGTCGAGGGAGGTCTGCGGGACTTGGACGGCGGCACAGGTTAGTCGGGTCGACTCGCGGGCGATGGGATCTTCGCTCTTCGGGTCGGCCAGGTCGTCATGGAAGGCGAGCCAGAGGCTCGTGCAGGCGCCGGCGGAGCCACCGGCCGCGCCGACCTTGGTCTTGTCGAGATTCCACTCCTTGGCCTTGCTGCGGCAGAACTGCAGGGCGCGGGCGCAATCAAGCATCGGGCCTTTCACCGGGGGGACGACGCCGTCGGCGGTGGAATCTTTGATGGTACGGTATTCGATGGATGCGACGGAGATACCGGCGGCAAGGGCTTCCTTGAGCATGCCGTTGACGCTTGAGCGATCGCCATTGGCCCAACCTCCGCCGTGGATATAGAAGAGTAGCGGGGTGGGTTTATCGGACTTCGCGCGCCAGAAATAGATCACCTGCATTTTGTGGGCTCCGTAGGAGATGTTCTCGTCTGGTTTGATTGCGAGAGGCGACTTGAGGTGTTCCGGGTTGCCGTCGTTCTGGAAGCGAGCCGGAGCCTTTGGCGTCTCGGCCTTGGGTTTGGCCGGGGTGTCGACGGCGAGCAGGGAAGCGGCGCCTAGGGTAAGGGCGACGACGGAAGCGAGCAGGGGGTTCATGCTGCCATTGAGACAGTCAGAACCCCCTGTGGTTGCGAGTAAAACCTTACTTGGCTGGGGTCGCGGGCGGGACCTTGCAGGTCTGCCAGGCGAGGAGCTTCCATTCGCCTTTCTCGAGGCGCCAGACGCCTAGGAAGCAAATCTGCGCCTCGGTGGTGGCTTCATTGATAACGGCCTTCACGTCGAAGAAGCCGGTCATGGTGGCCATGCCCGGAGCCGGGAACGTGAATTCGCGCTTCACGTAGTCGAGCTTTTGGTACTTGGCCTTGCCGCTGACAATCAGATCGAGGAACGAGGCTTTCGTGTCCACCAGCGCATTCGAGTGGGCGTAATGAAGGTCGTCGGAGAGATGAGCGGAGAGCTTGACTCCGTCGCGGGCCTTCATCGCGGCGACGCGGGCATCGTCGGCCGCACTGATGCGGGCGAGTTCAGGGTTATCGGCCGCCGAGCAGGTGATGACGGCGAGTAGGGCTAGGAGCAGGGAGCGCATAAGGGGGCTGAACGAAGAACTAGGAACGAAGAACAATTTTGTTTATCGTGTTTATGCCTTCACTGCAGTGACGATGCTTCGATCACACGCAGTCTCTTGGTGGCGGATGTCGGCAAAGCCAGCTTCGGTCAGGAGCTCGCGCATCTCGCCAGTGCCATAGCAGCGGCCTTCAGTGACGCTCATGAGGAGCGCGGAGTAGGCGGCGACGGGGGCCGGGCCGGTCTTGGTGTCGTTCAGGTGGGCGTCGTGCACGATCAACAGTCCGCCCTTGGGCAAGGCCTTGGCCGAGGCGGCCAGCAGGAAGCGGACCTTATCGGTATCCCAGTCGTGGAGGACGTTGGAGAACAGGTGGACGTCATAGCCCGAGGGTAGGGCCTCGGTGAACATATCGCCGGCCTTGACGTCGACGCGGTCCTGGAAGCCGCGTTTGGCAATCATCTTGCGGGTAATGCCGTCGACCGGGGCGCGTTCGAAGACCGTAGCGGTCAGTTGGGCGTGGTTGGCGACGAGCGCACAGGCGTAGATGCCCGAGCCACCAGCGATGTCGAGGAGGCGGGTGCGGGCGCCGATTGGCGAGGCTTTGGCCATCGCGGGGCCAAGGGTGAAACCGCGTGAATCCATGGCCGCGGTGAAGCTCGTGGCGAAGGCGTCGGTGAGCATGGCTTCGCTCCAGGGTTTCTCGTCCTTGTAGCTGCCCCAGTTGGCGGGCTTGTCGGTCTTCAGGATGACGATGAAATCCTTCACCACCGGGCGGTCCTTGAGTGAGGCGTAGTAGGCGC
>CAINSX010000313.1 GCA_903853185.1 uncultured Opitutia bacterium | reverse complement strand
GGAACAGGTCCGACGTGTCCTGCAGGAAGAGGACGAAGGCGACATCCTCGTCTTCATGCCGGGGTCGTATGAAATCATGCGCACCATCGGTGCGGTGCGGAATCTCCCCGAGTCCGGCGGCATCGATATCCTTCCGCTCTACGGCGAGCTGCCTCCCGAAGAGCAGGATCGCGCCGTCAAGCCGAGCCCTGGCCGCAAGGTCATCGTGGCGACCAATGTCGCCGAGACCTCGCTAACCATCCCTGGTGTCCGCGCGGTGGTCGACGCTGGCCTCGCCCGTATCGCCCGCTTCGACCCGCATCGCGGTATCGACACCTTGCTGGTCGAGCCGGTCTCGCAGGCGTCCGCCGAGCAGCGCGCCGGTCGCGCCGGCCGAACTGGCCCTGGTCGCTGCATTCGCCTCTGGTCTCAGACCGACCATGAAGCCCGTCCACTCCGCGAAGTCCCGGAAATCAAGCGTGTCGACCTCTCCGAGACGATTCTGCTGCTGCTCTCTTCCGGCTGGGGCGATGCCGCGACCTTCCCTTGGTATGAGAAGCCAGACGACAAGGCCCTGCAGCGCGCGCTGACCGTGCTGGCGGACCTCGGGGCCGTCGATACGCAGGGCAAGCTCACGCCGATCGGGCGACGCATGTCGGTGTTCCCGGCCCATCCCCGTTACGCCCGCATGCTGCTCGCCGCTGGCGAGCTCGATTGTGTTTTCGAAGTCTGCCGTATCGCTGGCCTCGCCCAAGGGCGCGACATCCTTTTCCGCAAAGTCGATGATCGCACCGAGAACGCGCGTGACTCCGTCGAGCAGGAAGACGGGTCGGACTTCTTCCCCCGCCTCGCGTTGCTGCAGCAGGCGATCGACCTGAAGTTCGATGCCGATGCCTGCGATCGCTTCGGCGTGCACGGCCAAGCCGCGCGCCAGGCCGATCAGGCCGCCCGTCAGTTCCTAAGGCTCGCCGAAGGGCAGGGGCTGCCTGTGAGTGATCGTATCGCCGACCCCGCCGCCATCCGTCGCTGCCTGCTGCTCGGCTTTTCCGATCGCCTCGCCGTCCGGCTCGACGCCGGTACGCTCCGCTGCGCCTTGGTGCACGGTCGCACGGGCGAGCTCCGCCGCGAGTCGTCCATCCGTAACGCCAAGCTGCTGGTCGCCGCCGAAGTCGATGAGATCCAAGCGCGGGGCGGCGTGACCACCTATCTTTCTCTGGCGACCGCCATCGAGGAGGCCTGGTTACAGGAACTGTTCCCTTCCGAATTCTCGACCGTTAATCACGTGCGCTATGACGCCACGCAGCGTCGGGTCGTCACCCGCGTCGAGCGACGCTTCCGTGATCTGGTACTCGAAGCCAAGGAGCGCGATGATGCGCCGTCCGACGCTGCCAGCCGCATCCTCGCCGAGGAAGTCGCTGCCGGTCGGCTCGAACTCGAGAAGTGGGATGCTCCGGTCGACGCCTGGATCCGTCGCGTGAATTTCCTTTCGAAGCACTGCCCTGAACTGGGTATCCCCGTCTTCGATGACGCCGCTCGTCGCATGGTGATTGAGGAAGTCTGTACCGGGGCTGTCGCCTATCGCGATATCCGCGATCGACCGGTCTTCGGTGTCGTCCGCGGCTGGCTGACGCACGAACAGGCGATGGCGCTCGATTCCTATTGTCCGGAGAAAATCATCCTACCGCGAAAGAAGCATCCCGCCCGCATTGAATACACCGCCGACGGTCAGGCGGAGGTCGAGGCCACGGTGCAGGAGCTTTATGATTTCCCAGGCAGCAAACTGCGGGTGTGCCTCGGCAAGGTGCCGATGGTGATCTGCATCCAGTCGCCCGCCCGCCGTACGCAGCAGCGCACCACCGACCTCGACGCCTTCTGGAAGGGTTCCTACGAAGGCGTGAAGAAGGAACTGCGTGGGCGTTATCCCAGACACGAATGGCGCTGACCCCATGAGCACCTCTTCCGCGCCTTGGTCATCGGTCCCCATCCACGTCATCGACTTCGAGGGCAGTGCGCGGACCGGCGTCGTCGAGTTTGGGGTGGCCACGATTCTGGGCGGCGAAATCGTCTCCGCTTCGACGCGCCTGCATGCGTCGCGCGTTCCTGTGCCCGCGATCGAAACCCAGTGCCATGGCCTGGGTGCCAAGGACCTGAAGGGGCTGCCGCCGTTCGAGTCCGAGTGGGATCAGTGGGTTTCCCTTCGTCGCACCGGCCTGCTTGCCGCGCATAACGCCACGGTCGAGTCAGGCCTCTTGCGTGGCACCTGGTCGCGCCCTTCGGCTGTGCCGTCTTTCGTAGGCGAAGAAGCCTCCGTCGCCGAATGGGGGCCTTGGATCGATACCTGTCGTCTCGCCCGGGCTTGGGCCCCGACCCTGGGGGACTTCCGCCTTTCATCCCTAGTCACGGTCCTACGCCTGGCCCCGCGCCTCGATGCGCTGGCCGCGGAGCATTGTCCCCCCAACCGCCGGCGGTATCACTGTGCTTTGTTCGATGCTTTGGCAGCGGCCTTGGTGCTGCGGGCCCTCTGCGGGTTGGAAGGGCGTTCGTCCGCCCCCCTCTCCCAGTTGGTCCGGGATAGCATCTCGGCTCCGGCCGCCGATGACCTGATGCAAGGCGAGCTCGGGCTATAGTTTCCGCTTCACTCCGAGGGGTGAGGCTAACTAGATAGGCGTCCCTCTATGGCTTCCAAGTCCCCCATTCGCGTCGCGGTCACCGGCGCCGCCGGCAACATCGGTTACGCCGCCATCTTCCGCCTGGCTTCCGGCGCCGTCTTCGGAGCTGACCAGCCGGTCGCCCTGAATCTGATCGAAGTCGGACCCGGCCTCAACGCCCTCGCCGGCGTCGTGATGGAACTCCAGGACTGCGCCTTCCCGCTGCTCACCGACGTCGTCGCCACCGGCGACCTTAACGAAGGCTTCAAGGATGCCGACTGGTGCCTGCTCATCGGCGCCGTGCCTCGCAAGGATGGCATGGAGCGCAAGGATCTCCTCGGCATCAACGGAAAGATCTTCATCGGCCAGGGCGAAGCCATCGCGCGCAATGCCAAGAAGAGCGTCAAGGTCCTGGTCGTTGGCAATCCCTGCAATACTAACGCGCTCATCGCCCTGCGCTCCGCCGGCAACCTGCCCGTCGAGAACTTCTTCGCCATGACTCGTCTCGACGAGAACCGCGCCAAGTCGCAGCTCGCGGGCAAGGCCGGCGCACATAACTCCGTCGTCAAGAACGTCGCCATCTGGGGTAATCACTCTTCGACGCAGTATCCTGACTTCACCAACGCCACCATCGGCGGCCAGCCTGCCATGCAGGTCATCACCGACCACGCTTGGCTCAAGGAGACCTTCGTGTCCGATGTCCAGAAGCGCGGTGCTGCCGTCATCAAGGCCCGTGGCGCCTCTTCCGCCGCTTCCGCCGCGAATGCCGCCCTCGACACCCTGCGCAGCCTCCACGTCCCGACTCCGGCCGGCGAATGGCACTCTGTCGCTGTCCTGTCCAAAGGTGATTATGGCATCACCCCGGGCATCATGTTCGGTTACCCGCTCCGCACCAAGGCCGACGGCTCCTGGGAAATCGTCCAGGGTCTGCCGCTCGACGCCTTCTCCAAGGAGAAGATCGCCATCACCGAGAAGGAACTGCTCGAAGAGCGCGCGACCGCCTCCGAAGCGCTTGGCCTGAAGCTCTAAACCAGATTCAATCAAAGAAAAGGCGGCCCGGGGAGACCCGGCCGCCTTTTTCATGCCCGTCGAATCAAGGCGCCGGGAGGCGGACCAGCGTGATGTCGGCCGGGCGGCAGGTGCCGAGGCGGATCTCGCCCGCGTTGGCGGCGTTAAAGATCGGGGGCTCGGGATAGATGGCTTCGATACCGCTGGCGGTCCGGCCCGCGTTGATCTTCTGCAGGCCGATGAAATCGATGATCACCGGGTTCGCGCTGCTCAGCAGCGTCTTCTCGGAACGGCTCCAGCTCGCGTCGAAGCTAGGGCCGCCGAGCACTTGGTAGCGCTCCAGCGAAAGGATTGTGAGTACGTTACGCTTCGACAGTTTCGGGATGGCGCAGACTTCGACCGCCGCCTTGGAAGCGTTGAACGGGTTGTCGAGAAAGCGCTCGGAGTTGACCATGTTGCCGATGGAGGCTGCGGCCATCGCTCCGTGCACGCCGAGCGACTTGCTGTCGCTGAGCACCGGCAGGTTGATCCAGAAATCAACTTCATCGACCAGCGTCTTCGGGAGTACGCTCACACGCGCATCGCCCCACGAGACGTTCTGAGCTCCCGGACGAGGCAACACCTGGTTCTCGTAGCGCAGCTGGCTTTCCTTGGCCCAGTCGGTCGCGAACATGTCCCAAGCGGTGACGGGGAATCCTTCGAAGGTCTGGCTCTGTGAGGTCAGGGCTGGCAGGAAGCCGGCTTGGCGGAGGCTGTCGACCTTAGCGTCGCAGAGGGTGATGGCGTTCTGGGCGAACCCGCGACGCATGAGGGCGGCGGTGATCGCGCGGACGAGCGGCTTGGGCGTGGACAGGCCGGCGCCGCTTTCGGACGAGAGCTTGAGGCCGCAGCGGCGTAGGTCGGCCGGACGAAGGCGGACACCCGTGCGGGTCTCGAATTCGCCGAGGGTACTCTCGATCGCCGAGGCATAATCCTTGTCGCCGAAGCCGCCGAGCTTCTGCTCGATGACCAGTAGCTTCGGGTCGGTGGCCGCATGGGCGCCGGCGAGACCGAGCGAGAGGGCGATGGCGGCGAGAATACGCATGGTCTTATCTTCTCCCCGTGGGACCGGCTTCGCAAGCCGCTGTTTTGTTTGCGCAGGTCGGCAAGGCCCCCATCGTGGGCCCCATGTCCGCCCCAGCCGCCCCCGCCCAGCGTCGCACCCTCGGGCTCATCTTCCTGACGGTGTTCATGGATATCGTGGGTTTCAGCATCATCATCCCGCTGTTCCCCCATCTGCTGGAATATTACATCAAGCAGGAAGGGGCGGTCGGTACGCTCGTCGGTTCTCTCAGCGCCGCGGCCGAATGGCTGGGTCGTGACACCGTCCTCGATAAGCATCTTCTGCTGCCGGTGCTTTTTGGCGGCATCTTGAGCAGCCTTTATTCCGGTCTGCAGTTCGTGTTCTCGCCGATCTGGGGCGCGCTGTCCGACCGTCTCGGCCGCCGTCGCATCCTGACGATCACCCTCGCGGGCAACGTGCTGTCCTACGTGCTCTGGATTTTCGCCGCCCAATTTTGGGTCGTGGTGCTGACGCGTCTCGTCTCGGGCATGATGGCGGGCAATATCGCTGTCGCCAGCGCGGCCGCCGCGGACATCACCGACGAGAAGGAGCGCACGAAGGGAATGGCGGTGGTCGGCATCGCGATCGGCCTAGGCTTCGTTTTCGGCCCTGTCATTGGGGGCCTGGCCTCATCCTTGCAATTCACCCACGGGCCGGTCCTTGGATCATTCGGGCTGAATCCCTTCTCCGTCCCCGCCGCCATCGCCGCATCGCTCGCGCTGCTGAATTTCCTGCTGGTGGTGAAATTCTTCCCAGAGACCTTGGCGCCGGAGCGTCGAGCCAGCGCCGACGCCAAGCGTCCTTCGGTCTTCGACCTCGCCACGGTCCGCTCTTCCGCCGTCCGCCGTACCTCTTTCGCCAATCTGGTGTACCAGGTCGCCTTCACCGGCATGGAGAATACCATCGTGTTCCTGACGTTCGCGCTATTCGCCTACAGTCCGCGCGACAATGCGTGGCTCTTCCTTTTCAATGGCGCTTGCATGATTTTCGCCCAAGGCCTCGCCCGTCAGCTCGTCAAGCGCATGGGCCAGCGCAAGGTCATCATGCTCGGCATGGTTATCGCTTCGGTGGCGTTCATCGTGGTGGCGCAGATCCCCCATATCCCTGTCGCCGATGGCAACGGCTCCAAGACGGTGTTCTACCTCGGCCTCGGCCTGATTTCCTTCGCGACGGGCCTGATCCTTCCCAGCGTGTCCGCCCTAGTCTCTCTTTATTCCGATTCCTCCGAGCAAGGTCGCAATCTGGGCATCTTGCGATCGGCTGGTTCGCTGGCCCGCGTCATCGGGCCGATTACGGCGGCGTTGCTTTACTTCCGCTTCGGGTCCCATTTCTGGGTCTATGTCGGCGGAGCTCTGCTGATGTTGCCCGCAATCTGGGTCGTCCGCGGACTGCCTGAGCCTGAATCCGAACGACTGAAGGCTTAACTGCGGGCCAAGGATCGGCCGAGGGCGTCGCCTGTGCGGATGACGTGCATCAGCGCGATGCCGCCGCGGAACGCCCCATGGAAATGGAGTCCGGGGTGTGCGGCTTCGGTCTGCGCGAGTGCGTCTTCCCGGCGACGCTGGCCCGCGTCATATTGTGGGATCGCGCGTTCCCATCGCTGGATCCACTCCTTGCGTGGCGAGGCCTTGATGCCGAGCGTCGTGGCGAGTTCGTCGTCCACGACCTTGCGGAGGGCTTCGTCGGTCAGGCCAGCCAGGTCGGGTCGGCGTGCGCCGCCGATGAAGCAGCAGAGCAGCGCATGACCTTCAGGCGCCCGCGCCGGCAGCACCGTCGTCGGGAAGAGGCAGCCGAGTACGTTGCGTTTCTCGGCGCCCGGCGTCAGGTAGCCGAAACCGTCGAGTGGGTGCGGTACGTCGGCGACGGCGTAGCCGCGAGCGACGACGGTCACCGCCGGTACGGATGCGTTCTCCCAGTCGTTTAGCATGCGCGCGACGGATTCGTCGAAGGGCAGGGAGGTCCAATGCCAATGGGGGGCGGTTACGATCAGGTGTTTCGCGCACGCGCCGTCTTCGGTACCGTTGGCGTCACGCCAGGCGACGTTCCAGCCTTTGGCGTCCCGTCGGATCTGCGTGGCGACGCTGCGGAGGCGCACGTTCTCGGCGCCGATCGGAGCAGCCATCGCGTCAGCCAGCTGTTGCATGCCGCGCGGGAAACCGACGACCTTGCGCGTCACCTTGGGCGCGCGGCGGAGGCCTTTGAGCACCGAGCCGAATTCTTGTTCGAACGCGTGAATGCGGGGGAAGCAGTCGGCCATTACCAGTTTGGATGGATCGCCGGCATGGACGCCGGAGACGACGGGGTCCATGAGCATCGCGGCGGCTTCGGGTCCGAAGCGACGCGTCGCAAACTGCTCGACCGTCTCGCCGACGTGGCCCCCTTTGCCTCGGAAGGGTTCGGAAAGAAGGCGGAGTTTTCCGGGCCAGCTCAGGAGGCTGGACGTCAGGATTGCGAGGGGATTGCCACCGAAGCCATGGAGTTTGCCGTGGGCGTAGATGTAGCGTTTGGCCGCACGCATATCGGCCGATTGGGTGGCTTCGGTCAGGCCATATGCCGCGAGCAGGGCTTCGTCGGCTTCGCCTTCGAGCTGGAGGGTGTTGGGGCCAGTCTCGACCAGCCAGCCGTCTTCGCGGATCGTCCGGATGGATCCGCCGACTCTGGCGCTAGGCTCGATGACCTTCACTTTCGCGCCGGTGCGGACCATGGCGTTGGCTACGGCCAATCCGGCCGGTCCAGCTCCCAGTATGACCGCGTCGAGCACCATGAGCGGATTATCGACCCCGAACGATAGGGTTGGCAACCCTGCGTCCTTGCGACTGTCTACCCGACCATGAGGGCCTTGATGCTTCTATTTCTGACCGCCACCTGCCTGGCGGACACCGTCACGATGAAGGATGGGACTTTCCTGAAAGGTCGTATCGAGCGCATCGCCTCCGGCGTGCTCGAGATGCGCGTTCCAGTACTCGGTGACGCCAACGTGCAGCACCTACAACTGGTGCAGGTCGAATCTTTCGTCACCGATGATGCCGTGCTGGTGAGTTCCGGTGGCGTGGTCTCGCGCGGCCCGGCCAACGCGGCCGGCGGCCGGGTTGCTTCGCAGGGCGGTGCGGAGACCAGTCCGTTGGATGTAGCCCTGGAGCTTTGGCGCGATCCGTCGCTGCGGCCCGCGGAGACCGCCGGAAAACGCCAATGGACCACGCAGGCCGATGTCGATGTCTCGGGCCGTAGCGGCGTCGTGATGGGGTCGGGCTTTAGCGCAGGATTTTCGGCCAAGGGTGTGACCAAGGCCGACACCGTAATCGCCGGCGTTCGGCTGGTACGGGCGGATGCGGGCAACCTCACTTCGGCCGATGATTTGCATGTGACGGCTTCCTATGAGACGAATCCTACGGACGTCGTGTTCTGGTACGTGCGCAGTGATACCGGTTATGATAACGCCCGGTTGATCGACTTCTTCTCCGTGAACGCGGCCGGCTGGGGCTTCCGTCTACACTCCGACGCCAAGGGCAAGCTGGACGCGCGTCTCGGTCTTGCGCACCGCTATGAGCGATACGCTTCGCCGAGCCAACCCGGCCTCGCCGCTCCTTCCGCGGATATCGGCCTAATCTTCTCAAGGGAGCTTGGATGGGCGGCCTGGGATACCTCGCTCAATTTCGTCCCCTCGTTCCAGCGGTCAGGAGACTTTTACGTCCGTCACGAGACGAGCCTCAATGTCCTGCGTAACACTGGTCCGCTTTCCTTGAGGGTAGGGGTGGCCAATGATTTTAGGTCCAAACCCCTGCCGACCCAGGTTAAGACAGATACGTCCTATTTCCTTCGAACGACCTATGTATGGAAGTAAGCGGGCTTATTTGCTTAAAAATAGACACAATTGTCTAAAAAAGCACAAAACCCCCTGTGAATGGTTACCTATTGAACCGTGGCACGGGCGGTGCTTTGAAATTGTTCGTAATTAAACACCTTTCCAATCCCCCCATCCATGAGCACCAACCCAGCCCGCCGCAACGCCATCGAGGCGATTGCTTCTCAGCCTCGCCTTCAGGGCAGCTTCGACTTCCGCAATGAGAAGATCGATCTAATCTACGGCCAGAATGTCTTCTCCCTCGATAAGATGGAGAAGCGCCTCCCGAAGGAAGTATTCAAGTCTCTCAAGTCCAGCATCGAAGCCGGCATCAAGCTCGACGCCGCCGCCGCGGACGTCGTTGCCGCTGCCATCAAGGATTGGGCGCTCGAGTGCGGCGCGACGCACTACGCCCACGTCTTCTATCCGCTCACCGGCTTCACCGCCGAGAAGCATGACACCTTCTTCGAACCTAATGGTAACGGCACCCTTGCCCAGTTCTCCGGCAAGGCGCTGATCCAGGCCGAACCTGACGCCTCCTCCTTCCCGAACGGTGGCCTCCGCTCCACCTTCGAAGCCCGCGGTTACACCGCCTGGGACGTCACCTCCCCGGCTTACATCTTCGACACCGAGAACGGTTCGACGCTCTGCATCCCGACCGCCTTCGTGTCCTGGAAGGGCGAAGCCCTCGACAAGAAGACCCCGCTCCTCCGCTCGATGGCTGCCGTCAACAAGGCCGCCACCCGCGTCCTCTCGCTC
>CAINSX010000312.1 GCA_903853185.1 uncultured Opitutia bacterium | reverse complement strand
TCGGTCGGCGCGGCCAGATAACGCTCGAAACGGGCGCGGACGGCACGGGAATTGCCGAGATTCATGGTCGTGCCCTTCCATTGCATGGTGCCATTTTCCATGTCCACGGAGTCGCTGTTGACGTTAAAGATGCGATCGGCGCCGCCTTCAGCCGTCGAGCTCTTGTAATCACCGGCGGTGCCGCCGCCGTTGACGGTGCCGCCGGGCGGAGGCGCCTGAGCGAAGCCGAGGACGGTCATCGCACACCAACCGAAACAACTGAGGAGAGAGTGACGCATGGCGGAAAGGTTCAGAAACGTTCGAGGGCTTCGACGACCAGGAGGTCGCGGGTGACGCGCAGCTTGCACTTGTAGCGCTGGTCGACCTCGAAGGAATCCGCGGAACCGGCGGGGACGAAGACCGGGATGCGGCTGGTGGGGCGGGTCGAGTCCTTCTCAATGGGCTTCACGGCGAGCACACGGCCGCGACCCTCGACAAACGAGAGCTGCTGGACGACTTGGCAATCGAGGCGGTAGCTATTGCCTTGGAGCGACGACCAGTCGCTACGATACTTCTCGACCGAGAAAGGCGTGAGGTCGGCGAACTTACCGCCGCCACCCATACGCGGAGCGACGATCGCGACAAGGATCACGATCACGACGACCGGGATACCGAGGGCGAAGAAGAGGGGGTTGATTTTTGACATGAAAATGGGGGCTGGGACTCAACTGCCCTAAGCCTAACGAGGTTTGGCCTTTGTTCCAGCGATTTCCCTTATGAGAGAAATCACACGGCCGAATGAGCCTAGGGTAATCCGCCTAGGGCCTCAGTTCCAGCGCTTCTGCTGACAGCCATAGACGACGAGGCAGAGCCCCACCAGGCCTTGGATCAGCAGGACAGCCAAACCTTCGGTGGTGCTAGCCACGTAAGCGGCCTGGTTAGGCATGCTGGCCGTATAAGCGTCATATAAGGGCTGCCCCATCATGGACTGCATGTAGCCGGACCAACCCCAATAAGAATTGATGAAAGGCCGGCAGACCCACGTCAGCGCGGCCGGCAAGGCGAGCACCACCCCGGAGAGCGGCAACTGGAAGCCGACGAGGTAGATGGAAAGCAACGAGGATTTCTCGGGTGAAGTCAGCATGGCCGAGAAGCCCAGGCAGACGATGGACATCGAGACGCAACTCGCCGCGAGGATCGCCAGCTGGTCCGCCCACGGTCCGGGGAATCGGCAGATGAGCTTCACGAAAAGGCACATCCAGACCCCCTGGAAAATCGCCACGAGCGAGACGAAGACAATCTTGGAGAAAGCGTAAGCCCACGGACGCAGACCTGTCATGCGCTCTTTCTCATAAAGGATACGCTCGGCGGAAATCTCTCGTCCGCCGTTATTGGCGCCCATGAGCGTGAGCAGGATGACTTGGAACATGATCAGCCCGGCGGCGAGGCCGGCAAGCTGGGCGTTCGACATCTGCACCGATAAGGCCTTCTGGAAGTCCTCCATGGAGGCGAGGTTGCGGTCCATGGCCACTTTATGGACGTCCCAAGCGCCATCGAGGTTGAAGATGATGACGAGCAACGGGAACCCGAACGTAATTGCGAGCGTCAGGCCCAAGTAGCCGGTATCGCGGAAGAAGAGCTTGAGACGCCGCGAGAGGAGCGTCGTGAATTGCGAGACGCCGTCGGGGATCGAGGGGTCCGGCAGCGGCTCGACCTCGACCGGTGCACCGACCTTGGCGACGGCGATTTCATAGGAATCCTGGTGCTCGGCCTGATGGATGGCCCAGCGATCGCGCCACGTGGCGAGGTCCGAGGCGTTCAATACCTCGTATAGACGGAGGCCGTCGGGGATGCCGAAGTAGCCGAGCAGCTCGTCAGGCGACCCCTGAAAGACCACGTCGCCCTGATAGACGACCGTGACCCAATCGAACTGGTTCAGCTTGCCGAGGTTATGAATGATACAGACGAAGCTCTTGTGGCTCGTCTCCGCGAGATTGCGCAGCAGCGCGAGAATCTGATCCTCGGATTG
>CAINSX010000311.1 GCA_903853185.1 uncultured Opitutia bacterium | reverse complement strand
TTCGGACGGCAGTTCTCGAGGCCGCCGAGCAGGAGCTCGACGGGATTACCCTTCATCAGCTTTTCGCTGACCTTCTCGATCGCGCCGTAGACGATGCCTTGGGCGATGGACTTCTTGCCCGACTTCATCACGACATTGATGAGCTGGCTGATGAGGGGGGAGCCGTAACGGGCGTCCGGGAGATGGGCGCGCTTGGCTGCTTTGCGACGACGAGACATATTCTAAGGGAGTTGGGTGCGGAAAGGATTAGGCCTTCTTTTCCTTCGGGCGCTTGACGCCGTACTTGGAACGGGAGCGACGACGCTTCTCGACGCCGGAGCAGTCGAGGGGGCCGCGGACGATGTGGTAGCGCACGCCCGGAAGATCCTTCACGCGACCGCCACGGACGAGGACCACGGAGTGCTCCTGGAGCTTGTGGCCTTCGTCGGGGATGTAGGAGATGACCTCCTGGCCGTTGGTCAGGCGCACCTTGGCGACCTTACGCTGAGCCGAGTTCGGCTTCTTCGGCGTTCGGATCATTACCTGCACGCAGACGCCGCGGCGGAATGGCGAGTTGTTCAAGGCAGGCGACTTCGACTTGGCCTTGGGTTGGACACGCGGTTTACGGACGAGCTGGTTGATGGTAGGCATGGACCTCGGTAAATTGGGAAAAGAGTGTTTGGGCATAGGGGTCGAGGCCCCTCATGCAAGAGGAAAGTGCGGGGATTTTAAGGTTTCTTTACTCCCCTCCCCGCCCCGACCCCCCTTCGGCTTTTTTGGCGGGACAATTCCGATGCCCACGCCATTACTCAAAACCCCTCCCATGCCGTCCATCCGCCTGACCCTCGCCTTCCTCCTTGGGATGACCTGCCTTTCGAGCTTGGCTCAGACTCCGCCCCCCGCCTCGGCCGCCCCGAAGGCCTCCGCCCCTGCCAGCAAGGAGGCCGAAGAGGACGCCGAAATCATCGTTTTGGCCGGACTCCCCCACCTGAAGGAAAAGGAGGCGATTCTGAGCTACGCCCGCCAGACCTACATCAAAGCAGACCTGATTAAAGATAAGGCGCTACTTCAAATCATCCGGCTGACCCTCGCTAAACTCGAGGATCAGCCGGAAAATGCGGCTAAAATCCGTCAAGAACACCTCAATCAACTGGCAGATTACTTCACCAAACTAGCGATGTCCGCCCAGGAAGCTGGCCAGATGGCCGATGCCATGCGCCTTTCCCAGGTCGCCATCCGCTGCAACCCCGGAAATGCCAAGTCTAAGTTGTTCTACGCCAACTTTTTACATAATGTTGCTGGACGTACTGATGACGCGATTCAGACCCTGAAACATGGCCTAGAGTTCCTGCCCGTGGGCGACCCCCTAACGAAGGACTACATGGATCGCTATTTCCAACTGCTCCAAGCCCGGGAGCGCGACCAGGAGGTTATCGATGAGAGCCTGAAGTTGATCCAGGCCACGAAAAACATGCCCACCTACATGCGGGACTCGCTCTCGATGGCGGCCGCCACGTCGCTCTACTGGGTCGGCAAATACCCCGACTCGGTCAATATCATCAATTCTAGCTCGCTGGATACGCAGCCCAACGGCCTTCTGCTCAAGGCCCGCGCCCTCTTCGAAGGGGGTAAGACCCAAGAGTCCATCAGGCTACTTGAAGGAAAGACTTCCGAATTCAAGGGAGCCGCCCGCGATGCGATTTTCTCCCAGCTCGCACGCTTCCATATCCTGCTCGGTCAACACCGTCTCGCCCTCGCGGTGACCGAAGATCGCATCGCGACTGACCCCAAGGCCCCCTTCCCTCACATCCAGAAACTTCAGTTGCTCGATCGCCTCGGCCTCAAGGACGAGTTCGACAAGGAGCTCCGCCTGATCTTCGCGAGCTACGCCGATAACTCGGCGCCGATGATCGCGCTCGCCAACTTCGCCGCAGAGAAAGGCTACGCCGAACTCACGGGCGCGCTCGCCAACTCCGCCGCGCAGCACGGACTCGAACGTGCGACCTTCGCCGCCCTTCACCTCGAAGCACTCCTCAACGGCCCCGACCCCGGCCAGGTCATCGTGCAGCACCGCCAAATCATCGCGGCCGACAAGGCCTTCTTCAAATCCAACGAAGCCATCGTACAGGCCCTCATCGCCATCGCCTACCACGCTCGGCAGAAGCCCGATGCAGTGACCGCAAAGCGTGACCGCGATATCGGCGACCGCTACCTCGTCGAGTTCCTGAAAGCCAAGGATCTCGGCCCGGAGGCCTACCGTTCCGTCGGCCGCCACCTGCGTTCCATCCGCGCCGGCGACGCCGCAGTGCGCGTACTTGAAGCCGGGATCACCCTCTTTCCGCGCTACTCACAGCTACGCGCCGATACCATCTCCGCCCGCATCCTCGCCGGCCAGACCGAGACTTACGGCACGCGTAAATCCGTCGCCGACGAACTCGAACTGCTTATGACCATGCGCCGCCCTTCGCCCGCCATCTGGCAGGAAGCGGTCTCCTGGCTACACTCCGAATCGAAGCTGCCGGCCGACCGCCAGCGCAAACTCGAAGCGGCGATGGCCCCGCTGATCCGGAGCAACCTCGACCCCGAGGCACTCGCCGGCCGCTGATCGCACGATGATACTTTCAAGCCGACGCGACGAGCTCATCGCGGAGCTCGAACCTTTCGCGGACCACCACGAACGCTTCCAATACGTCATCGACCGCGCCAAGGCCTCCCCGGCCCTGCCGGCCGACCTGAAGCTCGACGCTTTCCTCATCGAGGGCTGCACTTCCAACCTGTGGCTGGTGCCATCCCTCGAGGCCGGCGTCTGCCGCTTCCGTTGCGACGCTGATTCGCTCATCACCAAGGGTGTCGCGAGCCTGGTCTGCGAGTTCTACGACGGTGCGCCCGCGCAGGAAGTCGCCGACACCGACGCGGACTTCCTTTCCGCGGTCGGCATCACGCAACACCTTTCGCCCAACCGCCGTAACGGCCTGACGAACCTCGTCGGCAAGATCCGCGCCTTCGGCCGGGCCGCCGTCCGCTCCTGATAAGCCCTATCGGCAGGGCTAAAGACCGGAGATAGGCGTGGTTGGGATTTGCGCCGGGAACGAAGCCGGATGAGATGACGGCATGAGAGAGCCGGAAGCCTTCGCACCCGACCGACGTCTATTCGGGCTATGCCTGCTCACGCTCGCTTGGTCCGTACTGGTGCTCCAAGCCGGCGGCTTCACCACGAGTATCCGCGCGGGCATGGCCTTCCTTGACTGGCCCCTCTCCAACGGTTCGGTCAATCCTCCAGGCTGGCTCACGGAGATCGATAAGTTCGCCGAACACTCGCACCGCCTCGCCGCCATGGTGCTCGGCCTGCTCTCCATCGCGATTGCGGTGGCGCACGGCTTCCGCGAATCCCGCCGCGCCGTCCGGCTCGCGGCCTATGCGCTCGTCGGACTCGTAGTCTTCCAAGGTGTGCTCGGAGGCCTGCGCGTGCTCCTCGACAAACTTAACATCGGTGGCGACGGCAACTTTAAGGCGGCGTCCTTCGCCGTCGGCCACGCCGTCAATGCGCAGCTCACGCTCGCGCTCCTGGCCTTCATCGCCCTCGCCCACACCATGGCCTGGCATCAGGCCGGCCGCGCCGCGCCGCGCTCCCTCTTCCGTACCGGCGCCTTCGCCGCTGGGCTCACACTCTCGGTCATCGTGATTGGTGCGGTGATGCGCCAAGGCCATTTCACCGCCTGGGTCTCCACAGCCTCCGACGGACTGTTCATCCCTTCCATCGGCACGGGCGTGGTCTGGTGGGTCAACCTGCTCCACCGAGGCGGCGCCCTCCTCGCCGGCGCGTCCGTGCTCTTCTTCGCCGTCCAGCTGGCCCGCCACGGCTTCCCGCTCCTCCGCTGGGCGTCCTTGGTCGCACTGGTGTTCCTCCAGGTCCTGCTCGGCATCCTGAGCATCCAGCTCCCACTCAACCCGCACGTCCGCACGGTGCACCTCGTGGTCGGCGCAGCCCTCTTCTCCTCCCTTTGCGCAGCGGTGACACTGGCCCGACGTTCCACGGAGGAGCCCACGGCCTGAGCCGTGGCGACTGATTTACCTTTAACCCGTCGCGCAAAACCGCCACGACAAGACCGATGAGCGAACGCGCCGGATCTGTGCCTGCCGCCTACTGGGAGCTGACCAAGCCCCGGCTGTCGTTCCTTTCCGTCCTGACGGCGCTCGCCGGCTACTTTTGCAGCGAACCAAGCCAGGCCACGCAGCCGAAGGTGCTCGTCTCGCTCGCGATCGGCACGGCCCTCGCCGCCGGCGGCTGCGGCGCGATCAACATGTGGTGGGACAGCGAACCGGACGCGAAGATGGAACGCACCCGCAACCGCCCCATCCCTGCCGGCATCATCCACCCCGGGGCCGCCCTGCTCTTCGGCATGCTGCTCCTCTCGCTCGGCGTGGTGCTGGTCTGGATCGGCGCTAACCCGCTGGCCGGAGCGCTCACGGCCGCCACCGCGGTGTCGTACCTCTTCTTCTACACGCCACTGAAGTCGGTGACTTCATGGTGCACGCTCGTCGGCTCGCTCCCCGGCGCGATTCCGCCGATCATCGGTACCGCCGCCAAGCTCGGCCAGTCCGGCGTACCACACATCGACCGCATGGGCTGGCTGCTCTTCTCGTTGCTGTTCTTCTGGCAGATCCCGCACTTCATGGCCCTGGCCTTCCTCTGGCGCGAGGACTACGCTCGCGGCGGTTTCAAGATCGTCACGGTCGGCGACCCATCCGGCCGCTCGGCCTCCGTCTGGGCGATGGCGTTCATCCTGCCGATGATCGTCGTGGCAGGTGAGCTCGTTCGCACGTTCTTCGAACCCGCCTGCGCGTCCTCCCTCAAGGGTTGGGCGAGCCCGTTCCTCTGGATCTCGTTCATCGCGGGCGCCTGGTTCTTTAAGCTGACCCTCGAGTTCGCCTTGCCGCAACGCCGCGCCGCCGTCGCCAAGCCCCTCTTCCTCGCCTCGATCCTATACCTGCCCGTCGTCCTGTTGACTCTGACGCTGAACCGGATTTTCGTGCGGTCATGAGCGTACGTGCCGACAAGGACCGCCTGCGCGCGGAACTCAAGGCACGCCGCATGAATCTCACGCCGCGCGAACTGCAGGTCGCCGGCGACGCGGCCGCCCGCCTGGTCACGCAGCTCCCGGAATGGAAACAGGCGAAGACGGTCTGCCTCTACGCATCCTTCGGCGGCGAACTCCCGACCGACGCGCTGATGATGCTCGCGCTGCTCGAAGGCAAACGGCTGCTCCTCCCGCGCGTGACGAATAAGACGACGCTCGTCCTCCACGAGGTCAGCGACCTCGCCGCGCTCCAGCCCTCCCGCCTCGGCATCCGCGAGCCGAAGCCGACCGCCCCGATCGCGCCGCTCTCCGAGGCCGGTCTGGTCCTGGTGCCAGGCCTAGGCTTCGATAGTGCCGGCCGGCGGCTCGGGTTCGGCGGGGGCTTCTACGATCGCCTGCTGGCGAAGCCGCCCCGTAAGTCGTTCCTGCTCGGCCACGCCCATGCCTTCCAGCTGGTGTCGCGCCTCCCCGACGAGCCGCATGATATTAAAGTTAAGGCGGTCGCCACCCCGCAGGGCGTGATTCGCTGCCGAGTGCGTTAGCAGGTTTGCCAAGCGGACGGTTTCGTGTCCGATGGAGGGTCCGATGTCCGCCCCCCGACCAGACGCCATCCGCCTCCGCGGCGTCCGCCAGAATAACCTGAAGGGGTTCGACGTGGATATTCCGGTCGGCAAGCTGGTCGTAGTCACGGGCCTCAGCGGCGCCGGCAAGTCCTCGCTGGTCTTCGATACGCTCCACGCCGAAGGGCAGCGCCGCTACGTCGAGACGTTCAGCCCTTACGTCCGCCAGTTCCTCGAATTACTCCCATCACCGGCCCTCGACTCCGCGGAGAACGTCCGCCCGTCCGTCGCGATCAAGCAAGGCAACGCGGTCCGCACCTCGCGCTCGACGGTGGGCACAATGACGGAGCTCTGCGACTGGTTCAAAGTCTGGTTCGCCCACCGCGCCGACCTCATCGACCCGGCCAGCGGAAAGGTCATTGTCCCGCGCGGACCCGACGCCGCTTGGCTCGATTCCCTCGCCCGCTTTCCCGGACAGTCGCTCTCGCTCGCGTTCGCGGTCTCGAAACCGGAGACGCTGGGATGGAAGACAATCGCGGAAGAATTCTCTAAGGCCGGCTTCAGTCGCGCCTTCGCCTCCGGCCAGCGCATCCGTCTGACGGAAGACGAAATCCCGACCGACGCGACCGAACTGCTCGTCATCCAAGACCGCGTGACGATTGCCGCCGACCAGGCCTCTCGCTTCCATGAGGCGGCCCTCGCGGCGTTCCGCCTCGGCGGGGCGCGGCTCCGCCTGCTCGACGACCAAGGCCACGAACTGTCCCGCTACAGCGAAGCCCTCGAGTCGCCGGTCGATGGACGCAAGTTCCGCCCAGCCTCGCCCGCGCTCTTCTCGTTCAACTCGCCCGTAGGCGCCTGCCCCGAGTGCCGCGGCTTCGGCCGCGTCATCGGCCTGGACTGGAATAAAATCATCCCGAATCCGGCCCTGACGCTCGCCGAAGGCGCGATCGCGCCGTTCCAAGGCAACGTTTACGGGGAATCCCAGAAGGACCTGGTGCGCGCCTGTCGCAAGGCGGCCATCCCGCTCGACGTGCCGTGGAAGAAACTTTCCGCCGCGCACCGCAAGTTCATCGAGAACGGCGAGCCAGGCTACGTGCAGGGCGAATACGATTCGAAGTGGTACGGCATCCGCGGCTTCTTCCGCTGGCTGGAAGGCACGACCTACAAGATGCACGTGCGCGTCTTTCTCTCGCGCTGGCGTGCCTACGAGTCCTGCCCGAAGTGCCACGGCCGCCGCTTCCGCGAGGAATCGCTCTTCTGGCGCTGGCAGGGCAAGTCCCTGCCGGAGCTCTACGCCTCACCGGTCTCGGATCTGCGCACGCTGCTCGCGCCCCTCGCGCCGAAGGATTCGCGCCATCCGGCCGACCACGCGCTCGAAGCCATCCTCGCCCGACTCGGCTACCTCGAGGCGGTCGGCCTCGGCTACCTCGCGCTCGACCGTCTCTCGCGCACGCTCTCGGGCGGCGAAGTCCAGCGCGTCAACCTGACCTCCTGCCTCGGCGCTTGCCTCGCGGACACGGTCTTCGTCCTCGACGAGCCGAGCGTCGGCATGCACGCGCGCGACCTTTCGCGCATGGTCGGTATCCTCCGTAGCCTCGTCGACCAAGGCAACACGGTGGTGGTCGTCGAGCACGACGAATCCGTCATGCGCGCCGCCGACTGGCTCATCGAGATCGGCCCACGCCCCGGCGCCGAAGGCGGTCATCTTCTCTACCAAGGCGTCCCGAAGGGCATCCTGAAGATCAAGGATTCTGCCACGGGCAACTGGCTCTCGGGTCGCCGTGTCTCGGAGACGCGCACCCCGCGCCCGATCGGCGACACGACACCGCGCCTGCGCGTCAGCGGCGCGACGGTGAACAATCTGCATGACTTCGCCTGCACGATTCCACTCGGCCGCCTGGTCGGGCTCTGCGGGGTCTCGGGCTCCGGCAAATCGACGCTACTCCACCAGGTCATCGGCCGACGCGATCCGGAATCAGGCGACGAAGCCAAGGAATTGAAATGGGTGAAGTTCGACAAGGAGCCCGCCGAGGTCGCGCTCGTCGACCAATCTCCCGCGACGCGCACGCCGCGCTCCAACCCGGCGCTCTACGTCGGCGCCTGGGACGCGATCCGTACGCTGCTCGGCAATTCGGCCGAGGCGAAAGCCGCCGGTCTCACGCCCTCGCACTTCTCCTTCAACGCTGGCGAAGGGCGCTGCGAACGCTGCGGCGGCGCGGGCTGGGAGACGGTGGAGATGCAGTTCGTCTCCGACGTCGCCCTCCCCTGCCCCTCCTGTAACGGTAAGCGCTTCCGCGACGAGGTGCTGAGCTTCCAATACGACGGCAAGTCCGTCGGCGACCTGCTGGCGATGTCGGTGACCGAAGCGCGTAAGTTCCTCGGCGAACGCACGCCCGCCTCCGCCCAGCTCGCCTGCCTGGAAGAAGTGGGGCTCGGCTACCTCTCGATGGGTCAGCCGCTCACGACGCTTTCCGGCGGCGAAGCCCAGCGCCTCAAGCTGGTCCGCTATCTTTCGAAGATCGATACACGCAAGCCTGGCGCCCTCCTGCTGCTCGACGAACCCACGACGGGCCTGCACCGCGAAGACGTGTCGCGCCTCATCGGCCTGCTGCATCGCCTCACGGAGGCCGGCCATTCGCTCATCGTGGTGGAACACCACCTCGACGTGCTGAAGTCCTGCGACTGGATTCTGGAGATGGGACCCGAAGCCGGGCCCGCCGGCGGCCTCCTCGTCGCCGAAGGCACGCCCGCCGAAGTCGCGAAGGCCGGCACGGTCACGGGCCGGTTCCTCGCCCAAGGCGATGATGCCTTCGCCTCCGCGTCGACCTCGGCGAGCAAGCCACGTCCGACCTCCATCTCCCTGCGCGGCGCCCGCGAGCATAACCTGAAGGACGTCTCCCTCGAGATCCCCCACGGCTCGCTCACGGTGATGACCGGCGTATCAGGCTCGGGCAAATCTTCCCTGGCGTTCGACATCCTCTTCGCCGAAGGCCAGCGCCGCTTCCTGGAATGCGTCTCGGCCTATGCGCGCCAGTTCGTCGAACAGCTGCCGAAGCCCGACATCGATTCGCTCACGGGCCTACCGCCCACGGTCGCCATCGAACAGCGCGTGACCCGCGGTTCCGCGAAGTCCACCGTGGCGACGGTCACCGAGGTCGCCCAATACCTCCGCGTGCTCTTCGCGCGCGCCGGCGTGCTCCACAGCCCTACCACCGGCGAACCGCTGGAAGAGATGACGGAAGACGCGGTCGTCCGCCTCGTCGCCAAGAAGGCCAAGTCACTGAAGAAAGGTTCGCTCCTCGTCGCGTCCCCGCTCGTCCGCTCCCGCAAGGGCCATCATCGCCCGCTCGCCGAATGGGCCGAGACCAAGGGTCTCCGTCTCCTCCGTTGCGACGGCAAGATGCTCAAGGTCGAGGGCTTCGAAGGCCTCGACCGTTACTCCGAACACGACGTCGACGCAGTCTTCGGCGAGATCCGGGCCGACGGATTGATCCGCCTGCCCGACGAGACTGAGGAGTCCGGCGAAAAAGCCCTTCGCTCGCTCGTTCGCCAAGCGCTGGCTTCGGGCAAGAACGCGTGCGTCCTCCTGGGCACCGACGGCCATCAACTCGCCTACCTCTCGACGTCGCGTAGCGATCCGGCCACAGGCGAATCATTCCCCGAAGTCGATCCCAAGCACCTCTCCTGGAACTCGCCGCGCGGATGGTGCCCTGATTGCCGCGGCCACGGACTGGAAGTGAAGACCTTCTCGGCCGACGAAGAAGAGTCCATCAACGAGAACGCCATCGCGGACCGCGTCGGCGAAGAAGTCTGCCCGACCTGCCAGGGTGAACGCCTCGGCCCCATCGGGCGCTCGGTAAAGCTCGCCGGGCCGAAAGGCCGCTCGCTCTCCCTGCCCGGCCTGCTCCGCCTGCAGCCCGACGAATCCCTCGCTTTCCTTTCCGGACTCAAACTCGAGGCCCGCGAGAAAGCCATTGTAGGCGCGTTGCTGCCCGAAATCGGCGCCCGCCTCCGCTTCTTGGATTCCGTCGGCCTCGGCTACCTCGCGCTCGACCGCGGCGCCGACACGCTCTCCGGCGGCGAAGCGCAACGCATCCGCCTCGCGGCCCAGCTGGGCTCAACCCTTTCTGGCGCACTCTACGTGCTCGACGAGCCGAGCATCGGCCTGCACCCGCGCGACAACGACCGCCTCATTGGCTCGCTCAAGGACCTCCGCGACCGCGGCAACACGGTCCTCGTCGTCGAACACGACGAAGACACCATGCGCGCCGCCGACCTGGTCATCGACATGGGCCCAGGCGCCGGCGTCCATGGCGGCACCATCGTCGCGCAAGGCACAGCCGCGGCGCTCGAGAAACGCGCTGACTCCGTCACCGGCCGATTCCTCAAGGAAGCCATCCCTCATCCGCTCCGCGGCGCCCGTCGCCCGATCGCCGGCAAAGGCGCGCCCGCCGAATGGGTCCGCCTGAAGAACGCCGCTCTCCGCAATCTCAAGGGCTTCGACGTCCAGATCCCGGTCGGACGCCTCACCGTTGTCTGCGGCGTCTCCGGCGCCGGCAAGTCCACGCTGGTCACCGACCTGCTGGCCCCGGCGATCCGCGCGGCCATCGCCAAAAAGAAGGACGGCCTCACGGGCAAGGAAGCGATGGCCGTCGTCTCCCATGAAGGTAAACCGGCCTTCGCGTCGTTGTCGGGACTCAAAGGATTCCGCCAACTGGTCGTCGTCGACCAGGAACCGATCGGCAAGACGCCGCGCTCCACACCAGCGACCTACATCGGGGCATGGGATCTCATCCGCGAGCGTCTCGCTTCGCTCCCCGAAGCAGCCATCCGCGGACATGGCGCCGGCTTCTTCTCATTTAATACTTCCGGCGGTCGTTGCGAAGCCTGCTCGGGCGCCGGTCGCATCAAACTCGAGATGAGCTTCCTGCCCGATACCTATGTGCCGTGCGAAGAATGCGCCGGCACGCGCTACGGTTCCGCTGCCAAAGCCATCCGTTGGAACGGCAAGTCCGCCGCGGATCTCCTCGCGATGACCTTCGAGGAAGCGGCGGCGTTCCTTTCCTTTGACGCCAAGCTGGGCGACCTCTGCGGGCTGATGGTCAAGACCGGCCTAGGCTACCTCACGCTCGGCCAGAGTAGCCCGACCCTTTCGGGCGGCGAAGCCCAGCGGCTCAAGCTCGTCAGCGAACTCGCCCAAGGTCTCCCGACGTTCCGCGAACGCTCGCGCGGCGAGATCCGTCCGAACCTCTACATCTTGGAAGAACCGACCATCGGCCTGCACCAGTCGGACTGTCGCCGCCTGATTGAACTACTCCACGCGCTCGTTGACCAAGGCCACACGGTCGTCGTCATCGAACATCACCCCGACGTGATCGCCGAAGCGGACTGGGTCCTCGAAATCGGTCCCGAAGGCGGCAACGCTGGCGGCGAACTCGTCCACGCGGGCGACCCTGAATCCCTCGCGAAGCAGAAGAAGTCTCCAACCGCCCCCTCACTTCGGCTTACCCTGGAACGAGGTAAAATCGTTACGAAGGCGTAAAGTGACGGGCAATCGGCTGACTGGTGCGATGTTCTTTTGACCATTAGCGTCAGGAAGACATCCTGAGCGCCGTTCCCCATGGCCAGCCCATCCCCTACGCCGAAAAAGCCCGCTCCCGTCCTCGCCCGCCGGAGCAGCCAGACCAGCTGGCCGACCGTCATCATCGGAGTCACACTCCTCGTTGCCGCTGGTTGGTTCGTCTGGCAGGCAAACCGAAAGGAGTCCGAAGTCGTCATCGTCAAAGAAGTGCCGAAGCAGACGGAAACCCCGAAAGTTGAAGAGCCCGAGAAAAAGCCGACGGCCGTCGTCGAGACGAAACCGGCGGCGACCGTGGTAACCCCAAAGATGGCCGAAGCTCCCAAAGTCGAACCTGAGAAGAAACCGGAAGCCGTTGTCGAAACCAAAGCCTACGCCTTCACGGGCGCTGGACTGAACGACCCGAAGTTCTTCGTCATCCTGGCCGACGACGCCCGACTGCGACTCAAGGACGGAAAGTGGGAAGAGCATCTCGCCCGCCTGCAGAAAGGACTGCTGCCCGCGCTCGCGGCCACGTCTTCCACCGACGGCGTCGAACGCCATAACCGACTCTGGGAAAGCCGCGCCTTCGCCCTCGGCATGAATCAGGCGCTGTTCATCCGCCGCGTGGGCCCGGAAACCCTGCGCACCGCCGCCCAAGGCGGCGAGAAGCTGCCAGCCCTGCTGACGGACCTGCTCGGCCGCGCCGACCTGCTCGAGAAATTCGCACTCACGCTCAAGCCGGAGGACGACGCCGCGGAAGCCCTGCGCGTCTGGTCACTATTGGCAGCCGACGATACGCCGGCCCAACGCGGCAAATACGACAACCTGCAGATCGCCTGCGCGCTGGTCTTCGATCAACCGCTCACGTGGTCACGCTTCGACGGTGGCGCGGCCTGCTCGGCCGACGCCCTGACGCGCTATCGCTACTTCAAGACCAACACCGAGGCCGGCCGTCTCGTCGGGGACGTCCGCAAGGCCTCCCCCGGCGACCTCGTCTGGGTGGTCGGTGCCACGGCGACCGAAGAGGAGATGACCTGGGCGCTGGCTAACCCAAGGCTGCGCTCGCTCGCCGAATGGGCCCCAAGCTACGGGATGATCCGCTATCGCATGGATTACGTCACCCAAGAGAAGACGAAGCTGCCCAAGCCGACGGAAGGCACGCTGAAGGAGATCTTCGACATCGGGGGCATCTGCATGCATCAGGCGCACTTCGCCGCCAACACCGCGCGTGCCTTCGGCATCCCCGCCGCTTACGTGACCGGCGACGGTAATCGCGGCGGGCACGCTTGGTTTGCCTATCAGCGTAAGGACAAGGAATGGAATATGAACACCGGGCGGTATAACGATGGCTACGCCTGCGGCCACACCATGGACCCGCAGACGCGGCGGCCCATCGGGGAGTTCGAAGTCCAGATCCTCGGCGACGCCCAACGTCGCGGCGATCGTTTCGCGAAGTCGCAAAGACTCCAGCTCGCCGCGCAGATCTTCGCCGACGGCGGCAACATCGAGGCCCAGCACGACTGCCTCCGCCTTGCGGTGCTCGCCGCTAATCGTTGCCTCGAAGCCTGGCGCGCCTACGCCGCCTGCCTCGAAGCAATCGGGCCGAAGGTGAAGACCGAGGAATGGAAGAACTTCGTCTTAGAGATGCGCCGCGCCTTTGACGACTGGCCCGACATGCGAGAACTGGCCGACGACATGGAAGCCAAGCACCTCTTTCCGACGATGGCTCAGGATGAGATCTTCCTGAGCTGCAAACGCGCCTATGACCGGTTGATCGCCGAAAAGAAACGCCGGGGAGAATACGATCGCACGCGTTACGATCTCATCCAGAAGGCCGTCGAACGCGAATCGGCCGTCCTGATGACCGACCGGGCCAAGAACGCGGAGAAGCTCGCGAACCTCCACCGGCGGGCCTTGGAGGACAACGCCGACCACCTTCCGACATTTCGAGCCCTACTCGAAGGCTACTACCTCGCCGTGAAGGGCGACACCAAGATGGAGTCCGTCTTCCTTTCCGAGATGGAGCGCGTCTACCGCCGCAAACTGGGCGGAATGGCCGGGGCCGACGTCTTCCGACTCAAGGCGCTCGCAGGACTGCTTGACCTTATCCAAGGGTACTTCGACAAATGCGATGACGCCGAACGCGCCCGCAGGCTGCGACTCGAGTCCGAGAAGATTCAAAAAATCCTCGATAAGATGAAGAAATGACCACCTCCCGTCCCATCCTCCTCGGCGTCAACATCGACCACGCTGCGACGCTTCGCCAAGCGCGCTACCGCGGCGCGCACCAATCGCCGCACGCGGAGCCCGACGTCGTGGCCTTCACGCACGAAGCCCTCGCCGGCGGCGCCGACGGCATCACGCTCCACCTCCGCGAAGACCGACGCCACATCCAGGATGCTGACGTCCATGCGATCGCCGCGATACCGGGCATCCGTCTCAACCTCGAGATGGCTTGCACGTCCGCGATGACCGACTTCGCCCTGAAGCTCCACCCCGCCGCAGTCTGCCTCGTTCCGGAATCCCGCGAAGAGGTGACGACCGAAGGCGGGCTCGACGTCGCCGGCCAGCTCGCCCGCGTCCGCGAGACCACCCAGGCACTGAAGGCCGCTGGTATCGAGGTCTCCCTGTTCATCGGCCCCGACGCTCCGCAGATCGAAGCCGCGGTCGCCGTCGGCGCCCCGGTCATCGAACTCCACACGGGGGCCTTCGCCAACGCCTGGAAATCGCCAACTGCCGAAAGCGAACTCGCCCGCCTCCGGGTAGCCTGCGAGCAGGCCCATCGTCTCGGTCTGATCGTGAACGCGGGCCACGGCATCAACTACGACAACATCCGGTCGATCCTGACGCTGCCGCACCTGCACGAACTAAACATCGGTCATTCGATCGTCGCCCGCGCCCTCTTCACGGGTATCCGCAGTTCCGTTGCGGAGATGAAGTCCCACCTGACCAAGAAGGCATGAACCTCGAAGGCGGCAACGTGCTCGGTGTCGGCGTGGACCTCACGGAGGTCGACCGAATCCGCTCCGCGCATATGAAGCACGGCGAGTCCTTCCTCAACAAGGTCTTCACGCCCGCCGAACAAAAGCTCTGCCTCGCGAAGGCCGACCCTTACCCGTCCCTCGCCGCCCGTTTCGCTGCCAAGGAGGCCGCAAGCAAGGCCTTCGGCACCGGCATCGGCGCGGAACTCGCGCTGACCAGTATCGGCGTGCTGAACGGGCCGGAAGGCGAACCCGTCGTCGAGCTCGACGACAAGGCCCGCGCCCTTCTCGCCACCCGCGGCGCCTCCCGCCTACTGCTCTCGCTCACGCACACCGACACGCTGGCCCAGGCCTTCGTGGTGCTGGTCCGCTGAGACCATGAGCCTCTCCGCCCGCCTGCCGGTCCTCTCCTGCGCCGAAGCCGCGGCCGCCGAAGCCGCGTTCCTCGCCGGCGATACGTCCCTTTCTTGGAAGCTGATGAACCTCGCCGCACGGGGTGTCGCCGACGAAGCGGTCGCGCTGCTCGGCCGTAAACCGGAACGCATCCTGGTCCTCGCCGGCAAAGGCAACAACGGCGCCGACGCCTTCCTCGCCGCGCTGCATTGCGCCCGTCGCGGTACGGAGATTGTCGCGGTCTTCGCCGAAGGCGGCCCGGCCCGCGCCCAGGCCCAACGCGCCTGGTCCGCCCGCAAGCCCGGCGTCCGCATCGGCGTGGTCGCCGCCGCGAACCTTCGCCTGCTCGCGGCCCATGAGTTCGACCTGATCTTCGACGGCGTCCTCGGCCAAGGGTTTCACGCACCGCTCTCGGCTGAACTCCGCGCCTTCCTCCGTACGTCCGAGAGCTTACGCGGCCTGCGCATCGCGGTCGACCTTCCCAGCGGCCTTGGCGATGACGCCACTGGCCCGGCGTTCCGCGCCGACCTCACGGTCTCGATCGGCTGCCTGAAACGCCCGCTGCTCGCGCCGAACTCCGCCCGCTTCGTCGGTCGGCTCCGCGTCCTCGACATCGGCTTGCCGCTCGGAGAAACCGAAGAAGCCTGCGTGACCGCGACCAGCCTCGCTCCTCTCCGCCGTCCTCGTCGCGCCCGCAGTGACAAGCGCCATCAGGGACGATTGCTCATCGTGGGCGGTTCCGACCGTATGCCCGGCGCGGTGCTGATGAACACCGCGGCGGCCTTGCGGGCCGGAGCGGCCCTCGTGACGACCTGCCTACCCGAGTCGGTCCGCGCGAAAGCGGCCGTCGCGTATCCTGAAGCGATGTGGCGCGGACTCCACACCGAACGCGACGGACGCCTCGCCGCGGGCAATCTCAAGGAAGTTCGCGCCTTGATGGCCGACAAGGACACATTGCTCATCGGTTCTGGGATGGGGGAGAAATCCGCCAAGCTGATCGGTGCGATCGCCACCCGTGCCTCGGTCGCCCTCGTCCTCGATGCCGACGCGCTCCGCCCGTCCGTCATCACTGCGTCGAAACGAGCCAAGGTCCGCGTGCTGCTGCCGCACGCCGGCGAATTCAAACGCCTGAGCGGCCGTGACGCCTCCGTGATCGCGGCTCGCGCCTATGCGCGCAAGACCAAGACGATCGTCGTGCTCAAAGGCCCGCTGACCTGCGTCACCGACGGCCTCCGCATCATCCATATTCCTTTCGGCGGCCCAGTGCTTGCGCGCGGCGGTTCGGGCGACCTGCTCGCGGGTATCGTGGCCTCGGTGCTGTCCCGTCGGCAAGAACTGGGGCTAACGCCGTTCGACGCGGTGGTACTCGCGGCGACCTGGCACGCCCGCGCCGCCGACTGGCTGAGGGAAACCCATGGGGAAGAAGCGGTGAGAACCACCGACCTTCTCGCTGGGCTGTCCCCTGTGTTGCGAGGCTGAGACCGGCCCGCTGGCTGACGGGATGCTCCCGATCCCGACCGACCCGCTTGCGCAACGCGTCCTGCTCAACGGACTCAAAGGCGTCGGCCCAGTCACCGTGCGACGGCTGCGCGATGCGTTCGGTGGCGACCTCTCGGTCGCGCTCGGCGCACCGGCCGATCAGTTGGCCAAGGTGGAAGGCGTCACCCGGCCTGTCGCGGCCGCGATCGCTGCGCGGGCCTTCGACTGGGCCGCCGAAATGGGGCACGTCCGCGACCTGGGTTTCCGGCTCCTAAGCGAAGACGACGGCGCTTGGCCGACGTCGCTCGCCAAGCTTTGGGATCCACCGCTGGTGCTCTACGCCGAAGGCGCGCATTTCCCGGGCGACCGCGCCGTCGGTATCATCGGCTCGCGCCATTGCACGACGTATGGCGCCTCGCTCGCCCGCAGCTTCGCGCGCGACCTGGCGAAGCAAGGTTGGTGGATCGTCAGCGGACTGGCCCGGGGCATCGACACCGCCGCGCACGAAGGGGCGCTCGACGCCGACGGGCGCACGGCGGCGGTCGTCGGCCACGGACTCGACCTCACCTTCCCGCCTGAAGCCGTCCGACTGCGCGCGCGTATGAAAACCGAGGGCTGCATCCTTTCGGAGTTCCCGCTCGGCCGTCCCGCCGACCGACAGACCTTTCCACAACGCAACCGCATCGTCGCCGGGCTGGTCCGCGTGATGGTGGTCGTCGAAACCGACGTCGATGGCGGCAGCATGATCACCGCGCGCTTCGCGGGAGATCTCGGCAAGACGCTTTGCGCCGTGCCCGGGCGCGCCGACAGCCCGTCAAGCCGCGGTTGCCATGCACTCATTCGCGACGGGGCGACCTTAGTCTCTTCGGTGGACGAGATTCTCACCGAGCTGGGGGAGACGCGCGGGAGCCCCGCGCTCGCGCTCATCGAGGATCCGCCCGAGTTCGCGCGCTGGCTGCCACACTTCGCCGGCGGCACAGCGCATGATGCCGAAAGCCTGTCCGTGCTCGCGGATTGCGCCGTCGCCGAAGCCGCGGTCAGCCTCACGATGATGGAGATCCGCGGCGTGCTCACGCGCCGGCCCGACGGGCGCCACGAGCGGTCCTGACTCAGCGGTGCGGCACGTTGCCTTCGTCCGCGCGCATCGGCGCCATCAGCGGATTACCTAAAGCATAGCGATCGATGAGTGCCTTCGGCTTAGCGAAACAGTCCCGTAATGAACCCATGACCGGACGCCACCCGTCGCCGAACGCGGCCGGGTATGCCGTTGCGCTCAAAGCCTCATGGTCCGCGAGCCAGAGAGCCCGCACGCAATGCCATCCCTGCGAGACGAAGACGATGTGCTCCTTCGGATAATACGCCTTGGCGCGCAGGACTGAATCCAGCGTGCGCCAACCATACGGGTCTTCGATAATCGGACAGGTCACGCCAGCCGCGCGCAGCTGCGTCGCCATCACGCGCGCATGGACGTCGGTGCCGGAAGTCACGATGAACTTCACGCGCCCTGAGCGCGCTAGCTCCAAGGCGGCGTCGATGCGTGGGCCAAACGTGCCCGTGCGCTCACCGGTCGCGCCGACGAATTCATCGGTCCCGAGCACGACCATCACGCAGCCAGCCGGGACTTCGGAAGGCTTGCTGGCCAGGCGACCCCAACCGGCCGACCAGACCCAGAGGTTCGATCCGATGAAGAAAAGACCCAGCAGAGCCAAGACCACACCCACCCCGCGTTTGAGCCATCGAGACATAGAAACGATAATTACGCCCAAAATTTCGTTGGCAAGGGGGGCGATTCATAGAGACGTGCTTAAATTTAAACACCTATGGGTTGCCGAAAGTGTGTATTAGCTCATTTTGAGGGATAGGCCACCGATGGCACGGATTCTGCCTACTTTTACTCAACATGAGCGCCACTCCTTCCGCAGCGAACGCCAAAGTCCTGGTCATCGACGATGACAAGGACCTCCGCTACTCGCTCCGACGCGCGCTGGCCGGCCTCGGCCACACGGTCATCGAAGCCGACAGCGGCGAAACCGGCGTCGTCGCCGCCAAGCGCGAACAGCCCGACGTGATCCTGCTTGATAACCGCATGGGCGGGATGACCGGCATCGAGACCTTGCAGATGCTCCGCGGCGCCCAGCCGCAGGCGATGGTGATCCTCATGACCGCGTTCGGCACGACGCAGACCGCCATCGAGGCGATGAAGTTCGGCGCGTACGACTACGTCATGAAGCCCTTCGACCAGGCTAAGCTCATCACGCTCGTCGACAAGGCCCTCTCCGCACGTCGCGACCTTGCGGCCGCGACGAAGTCCACGCGCACCCTCGTCAATCCCGCCGACTACAAGGAAGGCATCGTCGGCAGCTCCGAGCCGATGCAGGAAGTGCTGAAGTCGATCGGCCAGGTCGCCGCTTCCGACGCCACCGTGCTCATCACCGGCGAAAGCGGCACGGGCAAGGAACTCGTCGCGCGCTGCATCCACCAGCATTCGCTCCGCGCCAAGGGTACTTTCCTCGCGGTCAATTGCGCGGCCATCCCCGAGAACCTCATCGAATCCGAACTCTTCGGCCACGAGAAGGGCGCCTTCACCGGCGCGACCAACCAGAAGCTCGGAAAGTTTGAGCTCTGCGACGGCGGCACGATCTTCCTCGACGAGATCGGCGACATGTCCCTGCCCACGCAGACCAAGGTCCTCCGCGCTATCCAGGAAGGCGAGATCCAGCGCGTCGGCGGCACGACCACCGTCAAGATCAGCGTCCGCCTCGTCGCCGCGACCAACAAGGACCTCGAGGCGATGGTGACCACGCGCCAGTTCCGCGAAGATCTCTACTACCGCCTCAACGTCTTCCGCATCCGCCTGCCCGCCCTGCGCTACCGTAAGGGCGACGTGCCGCTCCTCGTGGACTACATGCTGCAGCGCCAGGCCGCCGCGAAGAAGATCAAGCCGAAGCGTCTCTCGAACGAAGCCCTCGAGGCCTTGCTCGCCTACGACTGGCCGGGCAACGTGCGCGAACTCGAGAACGTCGTGCAGCGCGCCAACGTGCTCGCCAAGGGGGAGACGATTCTGCCGAAGGACCTGCCCCAGGACGTCCTCAATCCGCGCAAGACGCCGATTGCACCGCCCGCCGTCGCGTCGGCCGCGCCTGCGCCCGCCTCAGTGGAAGCCGCGGCTCCGGTGGCCGGCCTTATCCCGGCCTACGACACGATTTACAAGCAGTGCCGCGTCAACGACGGCAAATCCATCCTCACGGTCATCGAGATGGAGATGATCCGCCGTGCGATGGAAGAGACCCGCGGCAACCAGCTCCGCTCGGCGATGATTCTCGGCATCAACCGGTCGACGCTGAAGAAGCGCCTACTCGAGATGCGCGAGGCCGGCATCAAGGTCTTCACTTAACCTTTGCCTCGGGCTGGGAATGGGTTTGGTTAGGCGCTTCCCCATGAGCTCCTCACCCCTCCGCACCACCCTGCTGGCCACGGCCGCGCTCTTCCTGAGCTCGTACGCCGCGTTCGCCGGCGAAACGATCCAGCTGTTCGACGGCAAGTCCCTCGCCGGCTGGAAGGCCTCGAAAAACTCCCCTGAAGGCACCTACAAGGTCGAGGACGGCGTCCTCCAGATCCGCGGCGGCCAAGGCCATATCTTCTTCGTTGGCGCCGACGGTAAGGCCAACTTCACGAACTTCGACTTCAAGGCGAAGGTGAAGACCTATCCGGGCGCCAACTCGGGCATCTACTTCCACACGGCCTACGAAGACAAGGGCTGGCCCTCCCAGGGCTTCGAGTGCCAGGTCAATGGCAGCCATAAGGACATCAAGCGCACTGGCGGCCTCTACGCCGTCCGTGACGTCCTCAACACACCGGCCGCTCCCGACAACGTCTGGTTCGAATACCACATCCGTGTTGAAGGTAAGCACATCCAGATCTGGATCGACGGCAAGCAGACCGTCGACTTCACCCAGCCCGAAGATTGGACCCCTCCGAAGGGAATGCCCGGTCGTAAGCTCGGCAACGGCACCTTCGCCATCCAGGCCCATGACCCGACCTGCAAGGTCGACTACAAGGACCTCGTCGTCGAGCGCCTGCCCTGAGCAGTCCGACGGTGAAACCAAAAGGCGGACCGCAGGGTCCGCCTTTTTTGTGCCCGTGACTTAGGCGAGTGCGCGCTCGAACTCGGCGATGAGCCGCGCACGGACTGGCTCGGCCAAAGCCGACAGCCGACGCTGCTCGGTTTCGTATTCGCTCCGGCCCTCGGCGGTCTCGATCGCGATGGGCTTCAGGCCGATGGCGGAGAAATCATAGGGGCTGGCGCGCATGTCGATGGTCCGCGCGACGTGCGCGAGTTCGAAGGCGTCGGCGGCGAGCTCCGCCGAGACCCAGGGCTGCGCCTTCATCGCCCACTTGAAGAGATCCATGGTGACGTGCACGCACCCGGGTTGCTCATTGTCGACCCGTGCTTCGAGTGTCGGCGCAAGCTTGTTCAAAGGCCGCGCACCGGGCGTGAAGAAACGAAAGGCGTCGTAATGCGTGCACCGCACGGGCATCGAACGCACGACGGCATCGGTGCCCTCCGCGCCGAGCCGTAAAGGCCAAGCGCCATGGCGGCGCTGTTCAGCCTGTCCGTAGACCATCGCCCATTCATGCAGACCGAAACAACCGTGGAACGCTGTGCGCGTCGCGACCGCCCGGCACAGCTTCAGGCTGAAGGCGAGGCGGCCGGCCTGCGCCTCATCCGGCAAGGCGACCCGTACGAATCCGTCCGCACCACGCAGGAAGCGACGGTCGTCGACGAGTTCATCGGCGTCGGCCAGCGCGACACCAGCACCGGGCGTCCACCGCCGGACGGCCGAGAAGCGGAACGGATAATAGGTGAAGAGGAAATCTTCGACGGGGTCTCGCTCGCCCTTCTGGGCGCGCTCGCGCCGCGCCTCGACGAGTCGGTCCGCACGGGCCTCATGCGCCGCGCGGCGGGCCCGCCATTCCGCGGAGCCGAGCTCGACCTGACTGGCAGGCTCGACGCTCAATCGAAGCGACGATGATGAGCGGCGACCTTCACGTACTTCTCCGCCCAACCGGGCAACGAGGCCTGCTCGGCAGCCGTCAGCGGCCGCACCACCTTGGCCGGCGAACCCATGACGAGCGAACCGGGCGGCACCTGCGTACCCTTGGTGACGAGCGAGTTGGCGCCGACAATGCAACGCGCGCCGATGACGGCGCCGTCCAGGATGGTGGCATGCATACCGATGAGGCACTCGTCACCAATGGTGCAGGCGTGGATCATCGCGAGATGCCCCACCGTGACGCGGGCGCCGATCTTGGCCGGCAGGCCGTCGGCGACATGCACGACCGCTCCGTCCTGGATGTTACTCCCTTCGCCAACCTCGATCGGTGCGATGTCACCGCGCAGCACGGCACAGGGCCAGACGCTGGCCTTGGGGCCGACGGTGACGTTGCCGATGACGACCGCCTTGGAATGCACGAAGGCCGTGGCGTGGACGCTAGGCCCCCTGGAGAGATTGCGGGTTAGCTCCTTGGACAAGGCTTCGTCTGCATCAGCCGGGTCCTCGAACTGACCGCCTTGGTGGAAAGGGTTCATCCCCCAAGAATTAGGCACCTCCCCCCGACAGGGAAGACCGAACCCGCCCGACCTGCCTCTTTTAGGCCGTTTTAACCCTAAAACCGCCTACCCCCACCCCTACCCCTGCCCCTACCCCTTCTTTCGCCCTGCCCCTGCCCCTAATCTACCTACAATTCCCCTTGCCAACGCCCCCTCACTCCGTTTGCTCCGACCTTCCGACAGCCATGAAGGCCACATTTATCACCTCCGGTCGCCAATTCACCGTCACTCAGGGCGACATCCTCATCGTTAACCAGTACCCTGGTAAGAACGAAGGGGACATCCTCACCTTTGACCAGGTCCTCCTCGTAGGCTCTGGCGCTGATGCCAAGATCGGCACCCCGACCGTCGCCGGCGCGAAGGTCACCGCCAAGATCCTTGAGAACAAGCGCGGCGACAAGATCGACATCTTCAAGCACCGCCGCCGTAAGGGCTACTACCGCCGTCGCGGCCACCGCCAGGAACTGTCGGTGATTAAGGTCGAGTCCATCTCTGCTTAACCCTTAACGTCCTACCACCATGGCAACAAAGAAAGGCGGCGGCACTTCCTCCAACGGCCGCGATTCCACCTCCAAGCGCCTCGGCGTGAAGCTTTACGGCGGCGAATTCGCCACCGCAGGTTCGATCATCATCCGCCAGCGCGGAACCCGCATGAATGCTGGTCGTAACGTCGGTATGGGCCGCGACCACACCCTCTTCGCCAAGGCCGACGGCCTCGTCAAGTGGGACGCCGAGCACCGCAAGGTTGAGATCGTTCCGACGACCTCCTCCGCCTGCTCGCTCAAGTAAGCGGCACTCCAGCCTCCCGAGAAGCCGACCATCAGGTCGGCTTCTTTGTTTTACGGACCATACGACGACGCTCCCCTCCCCCGGGAGCGACCCGGGTCCGGCGTCGTCCTTCGGGTCGGCACCTAGCCGGCCCGGTTGCGAAGGATCTCCAGGGTCGAACGGAAGAGCGATCGGGTGGAATCGGCGTACACGGGGTCGCGTACGACGTAGTCGCAGACATGCTCAATCGCCTGAGGGCTGGCTCCGCAGCCACGCAGTTCGGCTGCGAGCAACTGGAGCTTCTCAAGCGACATCAGCATGACGTCGGCTTCGGTTTCCTCGCGGAAACCATATTCCGGATCTTCATCCATCTCCCGGCGAAGGGTGATGTTCTGAGTGAGGTGCATTGGGGTGCGCTTTCAGCGTAAGCCCCCACCCCCCAAAGCAAAGTC
>CAINSX010000310.1 GCA_903853185.1 uncultured Opitutia bacterium | reverse complement strand
TCGGCCTAAGCCTCACCACCGTCTTCACCCTTTTGCGGACGGCTTCACGCGCCCGCCTCCTCCTTCCTGCCCATGGCACTCACTCCGTTTAAGAGCAACCTCATCGCCGATGTCGGCATCAGCATGGGAGACGAAGGCAAGGGACGCCTCATCCCCGAGATCGTCCGCGAACTCCAAGCCCTCACCGGCCGCCGCGACGTGGTCGGGACGGTGCTCAAGGTGAACGGTGGCGCCAACTCCGGCCACACGGTCGCCGGCCTGAAACTCAACCTGCTCCCGGGCGGCGTGGCTGAACATGATGTCGCGTGCCTCGCCTTGGGCTCCGGCGTCGTTGCCGACCCGCGTAAGGCGCTCTGGGAAGCCCTGCCCCTCGAGAAGATCGGCATCCCAGTCCTCAATCGCCTGCTCATCGACGAGCGCTGCATGATCAGCGACGTCTCCCACCGCATCCTCGATCTAGCCTGGGAAGATTACCGCATCAACATCCTCGGCCACGAAGCCCGTGGCTCGACCGGCCGCGGTATCACGCCCGCCTACGCCGACGAAGTCGGTCAGTTCCAGATTCACTACTCGGAATTCCTTGGCGCCAAGTCCGACTACTCGACCCGCCTCTCGGCCCGCCTGAACCGCGCCGCCTCCATCGTGCGCGATGTCTGCAAGCTCTCGCCTGAGAAGTGGGCTGGCCTCTTCGCCAAACTCACCGATGCCGAACTGCGCGCCAACAAGGGCGCCATCGACTCCGGCGTCTTCACGGCGGCGGAATTCGACTTCACCCGCTTCGCCGGTAAGGAAGCCTTCACCTTTGACCACGCGGCCGTCCTCGAATGCTACTGGAAGGCCGGCGACTCACTTGCCCATGCCATCGGCGACGTCCGCGAACGCATCCTGGGCGACCTCGCCGCCGACCGCCGCATCATCGGCGAATTCGGCCAGGCCTACTGGCTCGATAAGCGCGCGGGCTTCGCCCCGAACGTCACAGCCTCCCACACTTACACGCCGGAATTCTTCCAGTCGGCCGGCATCCCGGTCCAAGCAATCCACACGGTCGGTTGCTGCAAGGCCTACGATACCAAAGTCGGTACGCACGTCTTCCTGACGAAGATGCCGGAAGAGCACCCGCTCCAGCGCGCCCTCGCGAAGCTCGAATTCGGCACCAGCACCGGTCGCCAGCGCATGGTCGGTTGGTCCGATCTGGTCGAGAAAGCCGACGCCCTCCGTTACGGCGGCTACGACGACATCGTCCTCAACAAGCTCGACGCCCTCTCGCCCCATGGCGAATGGAAGGGCGGCGACCTGCTCGTCTGCACGGGTTACCGCGACGCCGCCGGCAAGGTCGTCTCGGGCGTCCCCCGCAACGACGCCGTCCGTCGAACCCTTCAGCCCATCTACGCCACCTTGCCCGGCTGGACGGCCGACATCACCAAGGTCCGCTCCTACGCCCAACTCCCGGCCGAGGCGCGTCGCTATGTAGCCTTCACGATGGCCGAGATCGTCCGCCTCGCCTCGCGCGGCGGTTCCCTGCCCTACCTGCCCAATCTGCGCTACATCGGCGTCGGTCCGGACCCTGATCAGATCATCTCCGACGTCCCCGCGACGTCCGAACTGATCAAGCAGGCCTGAAGCCTAGGCGAAAGGCGAACATTCACCGTTTCGTCACAGACGAAACGGAAATCGGCTGGCACCATGCGACGTAAGGCATAGTTTTCACGCTTCTGCCGCCATGCCGACGCCCAAGACCACCAAAGAAACCCCGGATCGCGTCACGACTCTCCTCCATGGCACCGAAGAGGCCGCCTTTGCCGCGGCGGAAGCCAGCCGCGAGGGCCTGAGCTCCGAAGAGGCCGCGCGTCGCCTCGAGAAATTCGGCCCCAACTCGGTCGCAGCCCGGCGAGCCAACGCGTTCGTCGAACTCCTGCGCAAGTTCAAGGAGCCGCTGGTGATTCAGCTGATGGTCATCTGCGTGCTTTCCTACTTCTTCGAAGACAACGAGACCAAGAAGATCCTCAGCACCTCGCTCGTCGGCGGCATGGTCTTCTTCTCGGTCTTCCTGTCTTATTTCCAAGAGAGCCGTTCAGCCCAGGCCATCGCCAAACTGCAGGCGATGGTGAAGTCCTCCTGCCTCGTCCTCCGCGACGGCGTCGAGACCAGCGTACCGATCGACGAGATCGTCCCGGGCGACGTCGTCGTACTCGCCGCCGGCTCCATCATCCCCGCGGACTGCCGCATGATCCAGGCCAAGGACTTCTTCCTTTCCCAATCGGCCCTGACCGGCGAGTCCATGCCCGTCGAGCGCATGCCGCTGCCGACGATCGACACCCCTCACTCCGCCCAGGAATGCCCCAACGGCTGCCTCATGGGAAGCAACGTCCAGAGCGGCACCGGGCAGGCGCTCGTGCTCGCCACCGGCCGCGACACGCAGTTCGGCGCCATGAGCGCCCGCATGGTCGAACGCAAGGACGCCACGGCCTTCGAACTCGGGACGCGCGACTTCGTCTGGATGATGATCCGCATGATGCTGATCATGACCACGCTGACGTTCGGCTTCAGCGCCTGGCGCACCGGCAAGGTCTTGGACGCCTTCCTCTTCGCCCTTACCGTCGCGATCGGCCTAACCCCGGAGATGCTGCCGATGATCCTGGCCAGCTGCCTCTCCAAAGGTGCCAAATCCCTCGCACGCATGAAGGTCGTGATGAAGCGCCTCGACGCCATCCAGAACCTCGGCGCGATGGACATCTTCTGCACCGACAAGACGGGCACGCTCACCCAGGACCACATCGTTCTGCAGCGACACGTCGACGTCATTGGCCGCGATTCGGATGATGTCCTGCGCTACGCGTGGATGAACGCGCACTACCAGACGGGCCTGCGCAACCTGCTCGACCGCGCGATCCTTTCGCGTACCGACCTCGACGTCGAACGTTCCTGCCGCAAGGTCGACGAGATCCCCTTTGATTTCCAACGCCGGCGCATGTCGGTCATCGTCGACCACGAGGGCGACTATCAGCTAATTTGCAAAGGCGCGGTCGAGGAAATCCTGGCGGTCTGCGACCGCTATCAGATCGACGATGAACTCCACACGATGATCCCGATGATCAAGGACGAAGTCCTTGAGGAATATCGCTCCCTTTCCGCCCAAGGCTTCCGCGTCATCGCCCTCGCGTACCGGGATTTTGACCGCTCCCGCGAGACCTTCACGGCCGCCGACGAGTCAGGCCTCGTCCTGCTCGGCTACCTCGCCTTCTTCGATCCGCCCAAGGAAACCGCCGCCACCGCCCTCGCCGGCCTCCGCGAACGTGGCGTCCGCGCCAAGATCCTCACCGGGGATAACGAACTCGTCTCGCGCAAGGTCTGCGCCGACGTCGGCATGCCGGTCTCACGCGTCGTGACCGGCGCCCAGCTGGCGGCGATGGACAAGGAGGCCTTCGACCGCGCCGCGATCGAGGCGGACATTCTCGCCCGCCTCACTCCCTCCCAGAAGGAACAGGTGATCCGCTCCCTGAAGGCCCAAGGACACACGGTGGGCTTCATGGGCGACGGCATCAACGACGTGCTCGCGCTCAAAGCCGCAGACGTGGGCATCTCGGTCGACACGGCCGTGGATGTCGCCAAGGAATCCGCGGACGCAGTCCTCCTGGAAAAATCCCTGCTGGTGCTGGTGGACGGCATCGACGAAGGCCGCCGCATCTTCTGCAACATCGAGAAATATATCCGCATGGGCGCCTCGTCCAATTTCGGCAACATGTTCTCGGTCCTCGGCGCCGCCCTGCTCTTCCCGTTCCAGCCGCTAAGCCCGATCCTGATCCTGGTGAATAACTTCATCTACGACTTCTCGCAGACGGCCATCCCGTTCGACCGCGTCGAAGACGACCAGATCGCGAAGCCGCGCCAGTGGAACATCTCGGGCATCCGCGGATTCATGCTCTGGCTGGGGCCGGTCTCCTCCCTGTTCGACTACCTGACCTTCGCGCTGATGTGGTTCGTGGTCTGCCCCGCCGTCTGCCATGGAACCTGGAGCACCTTGGATGCCGCAGGACAGGCCCAGTTCGTGATCATCTTCCACACCGGCTGGTTCATCGAGTCTATCGTGACCCAGACCCTCGTGGTCCACGTCATCCGCTCCGCCAAGGTGCCCTTCTTCGGCGCCCGCGCCTCCTGGCAGCTCTCGCTGACGACCCTGGCGGCAGTCAGCTTCGCCTGCTGGTTGACGTTCTCCCCCTGGGTAGGCGGGCTGGGACTCAATGGTCAGGCCCTCGGCTCGACTTTCTGGCTGGCCCTGACGGCGATGACGGTTGCTTACGTGACCATCGCTCACTTGATTGCCCGCCCACGCCTCATCGCCGCCTAATTCCCTGAACCATGCGCAAACTCCTCGATGCCCTCCAGTCCGGTCGACTTTTCGAACTGACTGAGACCTCCAAAGATGAAGCGTTCGACTTCCTGGGCCGAGTCCTCGAAGCCATTCCCGAAATCCCAGATGACTCCGGCGTCGTGGAAGCGATGCGCCTACGCGAACAGGCCGGGAACACGTCCGTCTCCCCCGGCCTCGCCTGCCCGCATGCCCGCGTCGAAGGCATCACGGCCGATATCTATTGCACGGTCGGCTGGTCCAAAGACGGCATCGATTACGAAGCCGCCGATGGTCAGAAGGTCCACCTGCTCGTCGCGTATTGGATTCCGGACTGCCAGCGAGTGTCCTTCCTGAAGGAGATGTCCGGCTTGGCGAAAGCGGTCCTCTCGACCGGCGGCATCGAAGTGATCCGGGAATGCGACACTTTGGGCGAGGTGCGCCACCGTCTGCTCGACTGGGTCACGGTCGCCCTAAACGAAGGCTCTCCCGATGTCCGTGCGCGCATGCTCAAGCTGAGCGAGAAGAGCACCGAACATACGCCTCCGGCCCAGAACTGAGACCGCCCTATGGCCGATCTGGAACATAGTTTCGCGATTCCTCTCTGGGCACTCGTTGACCAATCAAAGGTAGAGGCCGGCACGTCCGATATGCGCGGCCTAGCCAAAGAGCTCGGCAAATGGCTGGCCCACAACTTCGACGTCGACCACAAGGGCGTGGCAATCGAGGAACCCTCCGGCACCGAACCCGGCGCGATGCCGATGTTCGTCGTCGCCAGCGTCCCGCAGGAGCAGTGGCACGTGATGGTCGCCCTGGCCCAAAGCCGCGCCTGCAAGCTGTTCGTGATACTGCCGACCGAGAGCGGGGCCTTCCGCCTTCAGGAACTGAACATCCCGAAGCCGGAGTAATCAGGCGGCGAAGGCCTTCACGGTCTCGAGATGCAGTTCGGCCACCTGCTCCAGGGTCAGGCCTCCCCACTTATACCCGCCAGCCAAGGCGAAGATATGCGGAATCTTCCGCGCCCGCGCCCAGTGGACGACGAGCTTCTCGCGCTTACGGATCATCTCCTTGGTGATGCCCTTCATGCCGCCAGCCTTCTCATACGTATCCATGCCGGCGTTATAGATCAGAAAATCCACGCGCTCCAAGGAATGCAGTGCATCCTCCACGTGCCCGAGGTAGCCCTTGGGGTTGTCGACCTCGACGTAGAAATGGCGCTGCGGATCGGTCGGCTCCCAAGAGTCGAACGAGTTCACGGTGACGTCAGCCAGATACACCTGCTTATGGTCGCC
>CAINSX010000309.1 GCA_903853185.1 uncultured Opitutia bacterium | reverse complement strand
GCGCTGCGCGATGATGCCGGGAAGCTCGGTGACCGCACAGGGCGCCCCGAGGAACTGCCAGATCGAGCCGCTCTGCGTCGTCTGGTCGAAGAGGATGGCGGCGACATGTCCTTCGCGGACGGCTTTCATTGAGCGTGCGAAGCCTTCGCGCCGCGAGGCGAGTTTCATGCCGAAGCGCTCGCGGGCTTCCTTGACCCAGCGTTCGGCTGCGGGTTGGTCGAGCGGACGGTAGACGACGACCCATTCGCGCTTGGGCAGCTCCGGGCGGAGGAGCGGGGCGGCGGTCATCATCTCCATTAGGGCGAAATGCGGCACGAAGAGCACCGCGCCGGTGCCCTTGGGCGGTAGACCGTGTTCGGGGCTCAGTATGCTTTCGTCCACGACGATGCGGTCGCGGATCTCGACCTCCGACATCAGCGGCGAGGCGATCGAGAAGAGACCCATCTCCGCGGTGCGGCGACAGGAAATGCGACCGATGCGGAGGACCCATTCGGCGTCCTTGTCGGGGAAGGCTTTCGACAGGTTGCGCCTGATTACCTTTCCACGGATGAGCCAGAGAATCTGGCCGAGCAACGCGGCATTGAGGCGGGCGAAAGCTTCGGGGAGGCGGGTCAGCAGCCAAGCGTAGGTGACGATCAGCGGCCGCATCGGGAAAATTCTCAGCAGCGGCCTTCCTGCTTGAGCAGGTCGCCGATCTCGGGGACGAGGATGTTGCGACGTCCAAGTTCGTCGCGCGCGAAATACTTGTCGACCTGACGGACGAGGTCGAACGGTTCATCCGGTAGATTGTCTTCGTCGAACTCCATCTCGTCGACGGCGTCGATATCGTCGAAGATGTGCGAAAGGCGGAGCGGCTCGCCGTCGATGACGGCGGGAGGATTGGAAATCGCGCCGATCTTCGTGAGATTGAAGAAGAGGCAGGGATAGAATTCCTTTTCGTACGGTTCGAGGAACTTGCTCATCCATTGGCCCGGGACTTCCCAGCGGCGGTTGATGATGACGGCGTCGGAGAAGTGCACGCAGACGCGGTACCATTCTTCGACGGCCTTGTGCTTCATCGTGAGCGGGCAGTCAGCGACGGTGATGATGCGCGCGACGCGCCACACAGCGTCAGGCATCATCGGGCGGATGGTACGATGGAGGGCTTCCATCTGGTCGACGACGTGCAGTGAGCCGTTGGTTACCAGGATCGTGGCGTCTTCGTCGCCCGGGGCGGGGAGGATCGCCTGGCCGCCTTTGAACTCCCAGGCATCGGGAGCGACGCCGCCTTCGCGGACTTCACGGAGGATGCGGATCTTGCGGCCTTCGGGCCAGGCGTTCTCGGCTAGCTCGCGCACCGTGTCGGCCCGGCCGGAGCCAGTAGGACCGAGGATGATGATGAGGGGCTTCATGCCTTGCGTCCACAGCGGCCGAAGGGAGCGTTCTGTCCGCGGTCGCGGATCCAGTGATCCACGGCCACGAGCGCGGCCATGGCTTCGACGATGGGGACGGCGCGCGGGAGGACGCACGGATCGTGGCGTCCCTTGGCACTGAGCTCGGTGGCACGACCGTCGGGACGGACAGTCTTCTGCGGCTTGAGCACGGTCGCGGTGGGCTTGAAGGCGATGCGGAAGACGACGTCTTCGCCGTTGGTGATGCCGCCCTGCGTGCCGCCGGAGCGGTTAGTCGCAGTGCGGATGCGACCGCCCTTGCGGACGAACTCATCGTTGTGCGCGCTGCCACGCAGGACGGTGCCAGCGAAGCCGCTGCCGATTTCGAAGCCCTTCGTGGCGGGCAACGAGAGCATCGCTTTAGCGAGGTCGGCCTCGAAGCGGTCGAAGACCGGCGAGCCGAGCCCGGCGGGAAGGTTTTCGATGACGCAACAGATCACGCCGCCGACGGAATCGCCGTCCGCGCGCGCTTCGCGGATGAGGGCATCAATCTTCGCGGCGGTGGCCGGGTGCGGGCAACGCGTCGGCGTGGCCTCGACTTGCTTGAGTGTGGGCGCCTTGGCGGTAGCGGGCATGCGGATGTCACCGACGCTCTCGACCCAGGCGATGATGCGGGCACCGCAGGCGTGCTTGAGGACCGTCTTGGCGACGGCACCGGCAGCGACGCGTGCCGCGGTCTCGCGGGCGGAGGAACGGCCGCCCCCTTCGACGGCGCGGATGCCATACTTGGCGTCGTAGGTGAAGTCGGCATGCGACGGACGATAGGCGGCCTTCATCTCGGCGTAAGCCTGCGGGCGCTGGTCACCGTTACGGATGACGATGGCGATGGGCGAGCCGAGGGTGAGGCCGTCATGCGAGACGCCGGAAAGGATTTCCGGGGCATCTGCTTCTTTGCGCTGCGTGGTGAGGGCACTTTGGCCTGGGCGGCGACGGTCCAGCTCGCTGCGCAGGAACGCGGCGTCGAACGGCACGCGGGGAGGGCACCCGTCGATGATCACGCCGAGGGCGGGGCCATGGCTTTCGCCGAAGGTGGTGATGCGGAAACTGTGTCCGTGGATATTGCCCATTTGGAAAAGTGTTAAAAAAGAACGCCGCCTAGCCGGTGGGCTGGGCGGCGTCCGTTTGGCGGTTCCGCCCCGGCGCTTAGCGCAGGTTAGAGGTGATCTTGGAGACGATCTTCTGGCTCTCAGGAAGGTTGCCGAAGAAGCCGTACTTGACCTTCACCTGAGTGAAGACGGCCTTGGTGACTTCGTCTTCGGCCTTCTCGATGGTGATCTTGATTTCAAGGTCGCCGATGGTGCGGGCATAGGCCACGACGCTCAGGAGTTCCTTGTTGGCGCCGATCTCGTCGGTCTCACCAGTGCGAAGGGTGCCAGGCATCGAGTCGATGGTGCGCTTGACGGCATTGAAGACGGCGGTCGTGTCGGCGGTGTAGCGGGTCGTCAACACGCCGGTGACGTTAGAGAAGGAGGCTTCGTGGTTCTGGCTGTTGTCCACGCCGAGCTGGGTGGAGCATCCGGTCAGGACGAGGGCGGCGAGGAGGGCGAGGGCGGTTTTCATGTGCGAGAGTCGTGGTTGAGTGCTTGGAGTCAAAGCACAGCCGGGGTCTGTTGGCAAACAGTTTCGCCCTCGGCCCGCGGCCGCGAAAGGGGTCTTTTTGTAGTTAAAAAGCCATTACAAATGGCGTCCACGCCCCGCGCCGAACCGATCCCCGGCGGCGGCCTGGAAGGGGGAGGGGGGGCAGAAAGCCGACATTCGTTAGATTTTGTTAGTTAAGTGATTGAAGTAAAGTTACTTACACTAAATAACGACTGAAATACGTCATTTAAATGCCCTGGCCCGCGCTGTGAACAAGAAATTAGGCAGATCTTAGGCTAAAATGTTGACGTGTGGAGAGGTGTGGGGAAAAGTGGGTCATCTGGGGGCAACTCCCCATACGCAATGTCTATTGGCGCCAACAACGGTCTCTTCACGGGCATCCATAACGGAAAGCTGGATGAGAAGAACCGTGTCACCATCCCGGCGGCCTGGCGTTTCGATGCGGAAGCGACTTTTCTCGCGATGTATCACCCAGCGCTAGCCTCGGTCGTGGTGTTCCCTCCGTCGATGGCCGAACGCATCCGCGTCGCGGCCTCGCAGGTGACCGTCAGCGATCCGGTGAAGATGGACGCGTTGAGCCTGCTCGGCACGAACAGCATCCAGGTCACGTGCGATAAGGCCGGTCGCATCACGCTCAACGACCACATCGTCAAGGAAGCCAAGCTCGAGCACGAGGTGATCTTCCGCGGCGGCTTCACCACCTTCCACCTCTCGTCGCCGACGCCGCCTAAGGCCGACCGCGAATCTGAGTACGCGCTCACCATCCTCCGCGCCCTGCGCGAGTTGGGGTTGTGAGTCGTATCCAGAAGTTACTTACACTACTCACACCTTATTCACAGCCCGCCGAATGACCAGCCACGTTCCAGTTCTGCTTGAGGAGTGCCTGACGCTCCTCGCTCCGCAGGACGGTCGTGCCTATCTGGATTGCACCTTCGGCGGCGGCGGCCACACCGCGGCGATCCTGGCCCGCGCACCGCATTGCACGATCGACGCGATGGACCGCGATCCCGCTGCCGGCGAACGCTCCGCTGACCTGCTCGCTGCTCATCCAGGTCGCCTGCGTTTCCATTCCGAAAATTTCCGCCACCTTGACCGCGTTCCGGGGCTGTTCGACGGTGTTCTGATGGACATTGGGGTGTCCTCATACCAGTTGGATGTCCCGGAACGCGGTTTCTCCTTCCGCTTCGACGCCCCGAACGACATGCGCATGGACACGCGCGTCGGCCGCAGCGCCGCCGAGTTCCTTGAGCGCGGCGAACGCGCCGAGATCGAACGCGCCGTCCGCGATTACGGCGAGGAGCCTCGCTGGTTCCGGGTGGTCAACGCCATCATCGCCGCCCGCGGCACCGGTCGCCTCGCCCGCACTTCCACCTTCGCCGAACTGGTCGCCGAAGCCGCACCGCCCGCGCCCGGACCCCGTGGTCCGCACCCGGCTACCCGTACCTTCCAAGGTGTGCGCATCGCGGTCAACGACGAGCTCGGTGCCCTGGCCGACGCCCTCCCGCTCGCTTTTGGCAAACTTACCGCTGGCGGTGTGCTCGCCGTCATCTCCTTCCACTCCCTTGAGGATCGGATCGTGAAGCGCTACATGAACGAGGTCGCCGGCCGTCCGGTCGATCGCGATGACTCCCGCAACCAAGACGATCGCGTCAAGCAAGCCGACCTCCTTACCCGCAAGGCTGTCCAGCCCTCGGAAGCCGAACAGGTTCGTAACCCCCGCAGCCGCTCGGCTCGCCTCCGCGCCGTGCGCCGCCTCGCCGTATGAGCCCGCGCTTCTTTACCTGGGTCTTCATCTTCGCCGCTGTCGGTGCCTTCGCCGTCGGGACGATTAATATCATGCGTCTGCGCGTCGAGGCCGATACCATCGGCAGCCGCATCCAGCGCCTCGAACGCGATATCGCCTACTCTAAGAAGGAACTCGAGACGGCCCGTCGCGCGCGTGACATCGTCCTTAATACCGTCGACCTTCAGCAGCGCATCGGTGACTCGCTGAAGACCCCGGTCCCCGAACAAGTGGTCTGGGTACGATATTTCCCGGCGGTCGCATCCCCGCCCCCCATGCTTTCCGCGAGCCCCCGGATGACGGCTCGCGAAATCGCCTCCCTTTCTTGGGGTGGGCAGGGAGGACCGCGCTCTCGATGAGCCTACCCCACGCCAGGCGAACGCGCTACCGTTTGCTGGCTTGGGCCGTTTCCCTCTGCTTCCTAGCCGTGATCACACGGCTGGTCTGGTTGCATTGGGTCGACGCCCCTCGTCTCCGAGCGGAAGCCTTGCAGGCCCGCCGCGTGCTCCAGGAGATTCCTTGCCGCCGCGGCGAGATCCGCGATGCCCAGGATAACCTCCTCGCGCTGTCCGAAGACGTCTGGGACATCGGCGTGGACCCGGATTCCCTGGGGAAGGGCGAGCATGAGCGCGCCCTCGAGGTCGCGACCATCCTCGGCTTGCCCTTTTCCAAAGTCCGCTTGGCCTTCGAGACCACCACGCGCCTGGATGAGGCCGGCGAGGAGAAGGCGATCCGCTGGGCGATTCTCGCCCACGAGGTCAATGAGCCCACGATGAAGCGCATCAAGGCGCTCGGTATCAAGGCGCTTCGCGCCGACCTGAAATACCGCCGCAACTATCCCAAGGGCCAGCTCGCCGCGCACGTGCTCGGCTATGTGAATAAGGAAGGCATCCCCGCCGCCGGCATCGAAAGCGTGATGAACCCGCTCCTTCTCGGCCAGCGGGGTTGGATCGAATCCGAACGCGATGGTCGCCACCGCGAGATCATCAGCAACCGTCTCCGCGAGGTCGCCCCGGTCGACGGCAGCACGATCGTGCTCACGATCAACAGCCTCGTCCAGAAGACCTGCGAGGATGCCCTCGCCGCCGCGGCCGCCCGCTACAACCCGAAGGGCGCCGTCATTATCGTAAGCGAGCCGCGCACGGGCCGCATCCTCGGCCTCGCCAACTGGCCGACCTACGATCTCAATCGTTTCTTCGACGCGAAGGCCGCGCCGATGGATAGCCAGCGCAACCGCGCGGTGTCCGACGTCTACGAGCCGGGTTCAGTCTTCAAAATCGTCTCAATCTCCGGTGCCCTCGAAGAACGCCTCATCACCCCGAACTCGGTCTTCGATTGCAGCGCCACGAGCGTGCCCTACCGCGGCCGCATGGTCTCACTGCCCGCGGACTCGCATGCGATTGGCGCCGCCGATATTCGCGAGATCGTCCGCGAATCCTCCAATCGCGGCACGGTACAAGTGGGCATGCAGTACGCCGAACGTCTCGGTGAAGATAAGTTCTTCGCGCTCATCAAGTCCTTTGGCTTCGGCGCCAACACGGGCCTGATCACCGGCGCGGAAGTCCCGGGTCTGCTCATTCCGCCGAAGCGCTGGGACGGTATGACAATCTCGCGCGTGCCGATGGGCCACTCGGTCAGCGTCACGGCGATGCAGATGCACTTCGCGATGTCGGTCGTCGCGGCCGAAGGCCTGCTTATGCAGCCGCAGCTCGTCCTTCGCGTCGAAGATCCGAAGACGAAGGCGACCATCCTGAATTATGCGCCGCGCTCGCGCGGGCGCGCCATCACCGCCGCCACCGCTGCGCAGATGGCCACGCTCCTCCGCGCCGTCTGCGGCAAGGGCGGCACGGCGCCGATCGCCGACATCCCCGGCTACGAGGTCGCGGGCAAGACCGGCACGACGCAGAAGATCATCAACGGCCGCTATTCCTCCACGCACCACGTCGCCTCGTTCGCCGGCTTCTTCCCGGTCAACGACCCGAAGCTCGCCATCACGGTGATCATCGACGAACCACAAGGGGAGGGCATCGCCTACGGCGGTAAGGTCTCCGCCCCGATTTTCCGCGATGTCGCGGAGAAGTGCATCCGCTGGCTCGACATCCCTCCCGTCTCCACCGTCCCGCGCGGCCACGTCGCCGACCTCGGCCGATGACGCCTCACCCCGTGATGATGCCCGCCGCCATGGAGCGCCCGACCTTCAACTCGCTGCTACAAGGCCTCCCGATCCTCGGCCGTGCTGGCGATGGCTCCGTGCGCATCTCATCGATCGTCACGGATAGTCGCCGCATCATCCCAGGCTCGCTCTTCTTCGCGCTTCCGGGCCTCCGCGCCAACGGCCACGCTTTCCTCGACGACGCCATCGCCCGCGGAGCCGCTGCCATCATCTCGGGCGAACCAGTCGCTGGCCTGCCCGCGGTCGCGGCCGCCCAGGTTGCCGACCCACGGCGTGCCCTGGCCGAGGTCGCGCGCCGTTTCTTCGGCCACCCGGAAGCCGCCCTGCAGCTTGTCGGCGTGACGGGCACCAACGGCAAGACGACCATCTCGACGCTCCTCCGCCATCTTCTGCAGTCCGACGGTTCGCAGTGGGGTTTGGTGGGGACGGTCCGTTACCACCTTGGCCGCCGCTCGATCCCTTCTTATAAGACGACGCCGGAATCTGCCGACCTTTCCGCCTTCTTCCGCCAGATGGCCGACGCGGGCTGCGCCGGCGCCTGCCTCGAAGTCAGTTCCCACGCTCTCCATCAGGATCGCGTCCACGGCTTCCATTTCCGCGTCGCGGCCTTTACCAACCTGACCCGCGATCACGTCGACTACCACGGCGACCTCGCCTCGTACCTCGACGCGAAGACGGCGCTCTTTGACGGACGCAACGGCTCCGTGCCGGACGTTTGCGTTATCAACATCGACGACCCGGCTGGCCGCGTCCTCGCCGAGGCCTGCCGTCGCCGCGGCACGGTCATCACCTTCGGCGTCGCCGCCGATGCCGACGTCCGCGCGACCGATCTCGCCCTCGATACCGGTGGGGCGGTCTTCACGGTCCGCCATGATGGCCGTTCCGCTATTTTCAAGTCCACGCTACCTGGCGATTATAACGTCTCGAACGTCCTTTGCGCCCTCGCGATGGCCGTCGCACTCGGCCGCGATCCGCTCGCCCTCGCGTCCGCGCTCGCCTCCTTCCCTGGCGTCCCCGGCCGTATGGAACGCGTCGAAGTCGGCCAGGCCTATCCCATCTTCGTTGATTACGCCCACACCGACGACGCGCTCCGCAACGCCCTGCGCATGCTCCGCGATATCACGCCGGGCCGCGTCCTCTGCGTCTACGGCTGCGGCGGCGATCGTGATCGTGGCAAGCGTCCCGCGATGACCAAGGCCGTTGCCGACCTCGCCCACCTCGCCTGGGCCACCGCCGATAATCCGCGCAAGGAAAGCCTCGAGCGCATCTTCGCCGACATGCGCGAAGGCCTCGGCGCTTTGCCGACCGTGGAATTCGTGGCCGATCGCCGCGACGCCATCGGCCGTGCCCTCGCTGCCGCGAAGTCCGGCGACTGCGTCGTCATCGCCGGCAAGGGTCATGAGACGACGCAGGAATTTGCCGACACAGTAGTGCCTTTCGACGATCGCCAGGTCGTGCGCGAAATCCTTGAGCTCCGGAGGGGCGCTCAGTCGTGATGCCGACCTTCTCCTCAGCCGACCTCGCCTCTTGGGCTGAAGGCCGCTGGACCGTTGCCCCGCGTGCCGCCGTCACGGGCTTCGGTACGGACACCCGCGCACTTCGCGCCGGCGACGTCTTCGTGGCCGTGCACACCGAACGTCGCGACGGCCATGACTTCCTCGGTGCCGCCCGTTCACAGGGCGCCGCTTGTGCCTTGGTGGGTCGCGCCGTCGCCGATGACCTTCCGCAGCTCGTCGTCGACGACCCGCTCGTCGCGCTCCGCCGCCTCGCCGCCCGCTGGCGCTCTCAGTTCAAGGGATGTGTCATCGGTGTGACCGGTAGCGTCGGCAAGACCTCCACAAAGGAACTGCTCGCCGCGCTCCTCGGTACCGAAGCTTTCGTCACGGAAGCCAACCTCAACAATCTCATCGGCGTCCCGCTGATGCTCCTGCGCGTCGAACCGAGCCTCCATCGCTTCGCCGTGATCGAGGCCGGCATGAGCGTCCCGGGAGAACTCAGCGTCTCTGCCGCCGTCATCCGTCCCGACCTCGCGATCGTGACGAACGTCGCCCCGGTCCACCTCGAAGGCGTCGGTTCGCTTGCCGGCATCGCCCGCGAGAAGGCCACGCTCGTCGCTGCGCTCGCCCCCGGCGGTCGCGCGATCATCCCGGCCGCGCTGCTCGACTGGCCGGACTTCGCGATGCACGCCGACCGTTGCGTTGCCGTGCAGTTCGAGGGTGAAGCCGCCCCGGCCGTCGCGCCGGCCCGTCTCGTCCGCGCCTCATTCCTCGCCGACGTCCGCGGCCAGCGTTCGCTGGTGCTCGATGGTGAGGTCTTCCCGCTGGCGCCCATCTCCGACGGGCTCGCTCGCAACGCCGCCCTCGCGCTCGTCGCCGCGCTCGCGGCCGGCCGTCCGGCGGAAGCGCTCGCCGCTGTGACGGGGACATGGATGCCGCCCGCCGGCCGCGGCAGCGTGCATGTCGAAGGCGGCCGTACCTTCTACGTCGACTGCTACAATTCCAGCCCGGCTTCGCTCCTGGATTCGGCCCGCGCCTTCGATCGTCTCAGTCGCGCTTCGGAAGCGCCTCGTCTTTTCCTGCTCGGCGGCATGGCCGAGCTTGGCCCCACCTCCGCGCAACTCCACCGCGACTGCGGCGCGCAGCTGCCTCTCCGCTCGGGCGACCATGTGGTCGCCTTCGGCGGCGAGTCGGCTGCGTTGCTGCAGGGAGTTGCGCTCCCGGGGGTGGAACTTTCGGTCGCAGCTTCCGTCGAGGACGCTGCCGCCCGCGTCGGCGCGCACCGTGGCTTCGTCTTCCTGAAGGGTAGTCGTTCCTTCGCTCTCGAGCGCTGCCTGCCCGAACCCCTGCGCTCCGCGCTCTCTTTCCACTAGGATGCTTTACCGTCTCAGCGAACTCGTCCACACCTGGGGGCCTTTCCGTCTCTTCGAGTACATCTCCGTCCGCGCGATCATGGCCGGCGTCACGGCGTTGCTGCTGGGCATGTTCTTCTCTGGTCGTCTTATCGCCGTGCTCGCACGCCTGCGCCAGCCGGAGCGTTCGGCCAAGCTGATGGGTGAGCTTGCGAAAGAAGGCGGCAAGGTCCCGACCATGGGTGGCCTCATCATCGCCGTCGCGATGATTCCCTCGGTCCTCCTCTGGGCCCGGCTTAACGTCCTCGTGCTCGCGGCCCTCTGGTGCCTTATCGGCATGGGCCTCGTCGGCCTTTACGACGACTGGCTGAAAGTCCGGCATGGTAGCTCCGACGGCATCTCCGCGCGCATGAAGCTGGCCGGACAGGGGCTCGTCGCGCTGATCGCCTTCGGCATCGTGCTCCTCGATCCGGCCTATCGTGAAAGCCTCTGCGAGATTTGGCTGCCTGTCCTCAACGGCCCGCTCTGGTCTGCGAAGTCCCTCGGCTGGCCCTTCCTTGCGTGCCTCGGCGTCGCCGGGGTGTTCTTCGTGCTCGTCTGCGTGGGCTGTTCCAACGCGGTCAACCTCACGGACGGCCTCGACGGCCTGGCTATCGGCTGCGTGCTCATCACCACGATGATCCTCGGTGCGGTCGCCTACCTCGTCGGTCACCATGAGTTCGCGACTTACCTACGCATCAGCTACGTGCCGGGCGCGGGCGAGCTCGCGGTCTTCTGCTCGGCGCTTGTCGGCGGAAGCCTCGTGTTCCTCTGGCACAATGCGGCCCCGGCCGAAATCTATATGGGCGACGTCGGCGCGCTCGGCCTTGGCGGCGGCATTGGCGCGGTGGCTTGCCTGATGCACCAACCCTTCCTCCTCGCGATTGTCGGCGGCGTGTTCGTCGTCGAAGCGGTTTCCGTCATCCTCCAGGTGGCCTATTTCAAGCGGACCGGCGGGCAGCGCCTGTTCCTGATGACGCCCATCCATCACCACTTCCAGAAGAAGGGCTGGCCCGCGACCAAGGTCGTGGCGCGCTTCTGGATTCTCTCCCTTCTGTGCGGCCTCCTCGGCCTGCTCTCCCTGAAGCTCCGATGAGCGAGTTCCCCGAATCCCTCCGACGCCGGCTCACCCGGCCCGCCGCCATCTTTGGCGAGGGCGTGAGCGGCCGTTCTGTCGCGGAATCTCTTGCCTCGGCTGGCTTCGCTTCGGTCATCTACGACGAACGTGGGGAGAACCGGCAGTTCGGTCCCGAGGAGGCCGCACGTCACGACCTTCTGGTCTACAGTCCGGGCTTTGCGCAATCGCACCCGTGGATCCTCGCGGCGCGTCGCGCTGGCCTCCATTGCCTGACCGAGCTTGATTTCGGCGCACTACTCTGGACCGGCCCGGCCATCGCCATCACCGGTACCAATGGGAAGACCACCATCACTGAGTTCCTCTCGTTCGCCTTCAAGCGCTCTGGGCTCGACGCCATCGCCTGCGGTAACGTCGGCCTGCCGCTGACATCACTCCATCGCACGGTCTCCAACGGTTCGTTCGTCGCGATCGTGGAGGTCAGTTCCTTCCAAGCGGAAGATCTCCGCCACTTCACGCCCGAGGCGGTGCTCTGGACGAATTTCGACGAGGATCACCTCGATCGTCATGGCGACCTAGAGAGCTATTTCCGCGCGAAGTTCCGCCTTATCGAGCGCATGATGCCTGGTGGCATCCTCGTCGTCGGCGAATCCGTCGTTTCGTCCGCCCGCGCTTTCGGCATCGAGTTGCCCGCGGAGGCGATTGTCGCCACTCGCGCCGAGGTCGCCGATACGGTACCCGCCGGTTCGGTGTTCGACTCCTGGCCGCAACGCGAGAACTGGGCCATCCTTTGCAAGTATTGGCAGGCGCGCGGTATTCCGATGCGCCACCTCGAGGAGGCCGCCCGCCTCTTCCGCGTCCCCCCTCATCGTCTCCGCAAGGTCGCCGAGAACAAAGGCGTCGAATTCTGGAACGACTCGAAGGGCACCAATTTCCATGCGGTCCAGGCTGCGCTCTCGGAGTTCAGCATCCCGGTCCGCTGGATCGGCGGAGGAAAGTGGAAGGGTGGCGACCTTGCCCGCTTCGTCCGCCACATCGCGCCGCTGGTTGAATCCGCCTACCTCATCGGCGAGACGGCTGACGAGCTGAAGCGCCACTTTGACGAACTGGGCAAGTCCGCCTGCTGCTATCCGTCCCTGCAGGACGCCGTCGTCGCGGCGGCCAAGGATGCGCCCGCTCCTTCGGCCATCCTGCTGAGTCCGGGCTTCTCCAGCTTCGACCAGTTCCGCGGTTATGCCGAGCGCGGCCTCGTCTTTGAACGTGCTGCCAGCGCCCTCGCTAATCGCATCTGATTTTTCCAACCAAACCACCCACCCAACCCAGTCCCACCACCATGCGTCCCATCATCACCGTCACTGCCGTCGTGCTCCTGCACCTCTGCGTCATCGCCGTCCTCGTCGGGGTCAACGGCTGCCGAAGCACCAGCGGCTTCGAACAGTCCGGCGACCTCGCTGCCTACTCCGGTGGCGCCCGTCCGGTCGGTACCGCCGCGGCGGCCCCTGTGGCCAGCGGCCTCCCGGTCGCCACGGCGCTCCCGACCCCTGTCCCGACGAAGCTCACGCCCGTGGGGGCTGTCGGCCATGGCGGTAAGCGCACCGTTGTCAAAGGCGAGAACCTCATGAGCATCGCCGCGAGCGAGAAGGTCACCCGCGCCGATCTCGCGAAGGCCAACGGCCTCGCCCTTAACGCCGACCTCAAGCCCGGTCAGGTGCTGACCATCCCGGCCGCTTCCAAGGTGCCCGTGAAGGCTGCCCCTAAGGCCGGAACCAAGGCCGCCCCGACCGCCGCTAAGACCCCGACTGCTGCTCCGGCCGCTCCCGCCCCGACCTTCGTTCCGTTCAAGCTTGTCCCGGTCGGCAAGGCCGCTGAAGCCGCTCCGGCTCCCGCGGACAAGAAGTAAGCTGACGACCGCGCCGCATCATGGTCATCAAAGAGAAGCAGGAAGGTCCAGGAGCCCTGGGTGGGTACTCCTTGGGCATCCTGCTGCTTGCGATGTCCCTCGCGGTGTTCGGTCTAGTGGTGCAGTACAGCGCGGGCATCTCGCTCTCGTCGAGTAACCGCACCGGGGCGTTCTACCGCCAGCTGGTCTACGTGCCGATCGCCTTCGTCGCTGGCTTCGCGTTCTTCCGCGTCAACCTCGACAAGGCCCGCGAATGGCGATGGTGGATCCTCGGTGGAGCCTGCGCGGCGATGTTCCTCGCGCGCATCCCGCACATCGGCGTCTCGGTCAATGGTTCCTGGCGCTGGATCGACTTCGGTTTCTTCCGCCTACAGGCGTCGGACCTCGGCAAGCTCGCCCTGGTGGTCGTGCTTTCCGATTTTCTCGCACGCATGCAGCGGCACACGTTGGCGAACAAGTTTGCGATTTACCAGCTGAGCACGCGCGAACCATACATCTTCACCCGCCGAGGCTGGATTGATTTTCGCGAAGGTTTCGTGAAGCCCGTCGGCATCCTGCTCCTGATTGCCGGTTTCATCGCGCTCGGCCCCGACCTCGGCACGATCATCCTGTGCTGCGCGGTGGGTGGCACGATGATGCTCGTCTCGGGCGTCCGCTGGGCCTACGTGATACCAACCTTCCTGATCGGGCTCAGCGGCTTCACCGTCCTTATCCTCAATTGGCCGAACCGCCTACGTCGGTTCACCTCGTTCCTCGAGCCGTGGGAAAAGCGTGGCGATGAAGCCTACCAGCTCTTCGAAGGCATGGTCGCCTTCGGCGTCGGCGGCCTGACGGGCAAGGGCGCCGCCAACGGCATCCAGGGCCGCGCCTATCTGCCCGAAGCTCACACCGACTTCGTCTTCTCGGTCATCGGCGAGGAATATGGGCTCGTCGCGACCTCGCTCGTGGCGCTGGTCTATCTCGGCATCTTCTGGTGCGCCTACCGCGCGATGCGTTATTCGGCGGACCTCTATCGTTTCAACGTCTGCCTCGGCGCCACGCTCTTCCTCGTGCTGCAAGCGCTCATTAACATGGGCGTTGTCACGGGCCTGCTCCCGACGAAGGGCATCTCGCTGCCGTTCATCAGCTACGGCGGCACCAATCTCGTCATCATGGGCTGCATGGTCGGCCTCGTGCTTAACTGTATCCGCGAATCGGCGCAACCGGCCTTCGTGGCCAAGGAGGCGCGCGCATGAGCCGTGTGCTGCTCGCGTGTGGTGGAACCGGCGGCCATCTCGCCCCGGGCATCGCCCTCGCTCAGCGGCTCACCGACGACGGACACGAGTGCTTGCTGGTCGTCAGCAGCAAGGTCGTCGACGCGCGCATGACTTCGAACTATCCGCGCCTGAACTTCGT
>CAINSX010000308.1 GCA_903853185.1 uncultured Opitutia bacterium | reverse complement strand
GGTTCGTCCAGCTTCTGGTCGCTGACTCCTTCCATAGACTTGCCGCTCTTCGATGCCGGGCGTCGCGAGGCCGATCTCGAGGTCGCGCGTGCGCGCATCGACGGCTCCGCCGGCGAGTGGACCAAGGCCGTGCTCGGCGCCTTCCGCGAAGTCGAGGATGCGCTCGCCGACCTGCGCGAGCTTGCTTTGCAGGAAGAACTGACGGGCCGCGTGCTTCAAGCCGTGCAGGTTCGCCTCGCCAACGCCGAAGCCCGTCGCAAGGCCGGTATCGCGAACGAGAATGATATCACGGCCGCCCGTCGCGACGAAGCCATGGCTGCGCGCACCCTGTCGTTGGTCGTCTGGGAGCGCCGGCAGGTCGCGGTGCGACTCGCCGCAGCGACCGGCGGCGGTTGGTCTGCGAAGTAATCCTGCCAAAGAAAAAGGGCGTCCTTGCGGACGCCCTTTCTGTTTCCCACAAGGCGCTTAGGCCTTGATCTGAGGGCGCTTGGGATCCGGCCAGTCGATGTGGAAGAACTCGCCGCGGGGCTTGTCCTTGCGCTCGTAGGTGTGGGCGCCGAAGAAGTCGCGCTGACCCTGGAGCAGGTTCTGCGGGAGATTTTCGGTGCGGTATGAGTCGAAGTACGAGAGCGCCGAGCCGAGGGTCGGCACGGGGATGCCGTGCTTCACCGCGAGGGCGATGACCTTGCGCCAGTTCTTCTGCGCCTTCTTGACGGTCTTCTTGAAGTACGGGTCGAGGAGCAGGTTGGCCAGGCGAGGCTTCTTGCCGAAGGCCTCGGTGATCTTCTGGAGGAAGCGGGCACGGATGATGCAACCGCCGCGCCAGATCTGGGCGATTTCACCGAAGTTGAGCTTCCACTTGTACTCGTTCTGGGCTTCGCGCATGAGCTGGAAGCCCTGGGAGTAGGAGCAGATCTTGGAGCAATAGAGGGCGTCACGGATCTGTTCGATGATCTTGGCCTTGTCGGGATTGGTCATCGCGCGCTTCGGACCACGGAGGGCTTTGGCAGCGGCGACGCGCTCATCCTTCACGGCGGAGAGGCAGCGGGCGAAGACGGCTTCGGCGATGGTCGGGGCGGCGACACCCATGTCGAGGGCGTTGGCGCTCGTCCACTTGCCCGTGCCCTTCTGGCCGGCGGTGTCGAGGATGACATCGACCAGCGGCACGCCGGTCTCGGGGTCCTTCTGCTTGAGCACCTTGGCGGTGATCTCGATGAGGAAGGAGTTCAGGTCGCCCTTGTTCCATTCTTCGAAGGTGGTGCCGATCTCGTCGGGGGTCATGCCGAGGAGGCCGCGCATGAGGTCGTAGGCTTCGCAGATCATCTGCATGTCGCCGTACTCGATGCCGTTATGGACCATCTTGACGTAGTGGCCGGCGCCGTCGGGGCCGATGTGGGCCACGCAGGGGACGCCGCCCTTGATGGGCTTGCCGGGGGTCGCGCCGGTGAGCTCGACGCCGGTCACGGCATCGACCTTGGAGGCGACGGCTTCCCAGATGGGCTTCAGTTCGGCCCAGGCGGCGGCATCGCCACCGGGCATGAGGGACGGGCCAAAGCGGGCGCCTTCTTCACC
>CAINSX010000307.1 GCA_903853185.1 uncultured Opitutia bacterium | reverse complement strand
GTCCAGAGGGCTTGGTCGCGGATGACTTCGGCCGGAAGGCGGAAGCGGGGGCCACGGGCGAGCAGGCGATTGTCGGGGTCCTTATCGAGCATCTCTGGCGTGACGGCGGCGCTACGGCGATAGGCGGCGCTCGTCATGATCAGTTTCTGCATCGCCTTCATGTCCCACTTGCGGTCCACGAATTCGACGGCGAGCCAATCGAGGAGCTCGGGGTTGCTCGGCCATTCGGCCTGGGATCCGAAGTTCTCAGAGGTCTTCACGAGGCCGATGCCGAAGAAGCGTTCCCAGGCGCGATTAATCCAGACGCGAGCCGTAAGGGGGTGCTGGCCGCTGACGAGCCAGCGGGCAAAGCCCAAGCGGTTATTCGGTTCGCCGGCGGGCAGGGGTGGAAGGAAGGCCGGGAGTATACGTTCTACCTTTGGGCCGATTTTATCGTACTCGCCGCGGATAAGCACGAAAGCGTCGCGGGGCTTTTCGATCTCCTTCATTACCATGACCGAGATCGGGGCACCGACGGCGGCATCGTGAGCCATCTTGGCGGCGGCGACCTTGGTCACGGCTTGGGCGCGAGGATGTTCAGGGCTATCGGTGAAGAGTTTCTCGAGGGCTTTCTGGTCGATCTTCGTGATCTGATCGGCCGGTTTGGCGAGAAGGCGTCGGGCGGCTTCGGCAGCCGCGTCGGTCTTCAGGGAGAGTAGCTTCGGGTCCTGACCGGAGAAGTTTAGGCGGAAGCGCCCCATGCTATGATTCGCGACGGCATCGTGGCGCATCACCACCACTAGCTTGGCCCCAGTCGGGATGGTCGTCGGCGCGATGGTGAAGATCGCCTTACGCGGAATGCGATTCTCGGCGACGTTGCCACCGATGGCCCAGCCTGCCTTATTGTTATCGGCCTTCTTCGCCTTGCCCTTGGTCATGGGGGTGGGGGCGAGTTTGGCGATGCTCCAGCCTGGCTGGTCGTAATCGGACTCCGCTTTCACGAGTGGAAGATTGGTGGTCTTACCGTCAGCGGTGAGGAGACGGATCTCGAAGGCGCTGAGCACGAAGTTTCCGTTGAAGGCGCGGCCGAGGCTCTTGTTGGGATGGGAGTCGTCGGGAAAGGCCTCGAGGCGAACGGCGGTTAGCAGGCCAGGAGCGGGTGTAGCTTCGACGACGTAGGTCTCCTTGGCGGCGGTGCCGCCGGAGACGAGCCATGAGCCGTCGTCGAGGCGCTTGAATTCAGCGTTCTCCTTGGCCGACACTTTCTCGTCGGTCAGCGGCTGCCAGGCGACGCCTTCCTTGGAGAAGGCGGCACGTTGACGTTCGAGCCACTTGGCGTAGAGTTCGGGTTGCGAGGCCGGGATGTCCTTGAGTGTCTTCTCCGCGGAGGCCAGGGCGGCCGTGGTCGCGTCGATCTGCTTCTGCTGCTCTTCGGTCGGCAGCGAAAGCAGGGGCGGTGTGTTGCCGCCGCGTCGGGTCGTACCCGCGCCGCCGAAGTCGCCGAGGACGCCGGATTCTTCGTTCGAATTGAAGTAAGCGAAGAATTGGTAGAACTCCTTCTGCGAGATCGGGTCGTACTTGTGGTCGTGGCAGCGGCAGCAGTTCATCGTCAGCGCCATCCAGGTCGAACCGGTGGTCTCGATGCGGTCGATGACGTTTTCGGCGAACCATTCTTCGACGATGCGGCCTCCCTCGCCATTGAGGCGGTGGTTGCGATGGAAGGCCGTGGCCACGATCTGGTCACGGGTAGCGTGCGGGAGCAGGTCGCCGGCGAGCTGCTCGACCGTGAAGGCGTCGAACGGCTTGTTGTCGTTGAACGCCTTGATCACCCAGTCGCGGTAGGGCCACATCGTGCGCTGTGTGTCGCTCTGGAAGCCATTGGAGTCGGCGTAGCGGGCGAAGTCGAGCCACTGCATCGCCATGTTCTCGCCGTAGTGCGGCGAGGCCATGAGACGGTCGATGGCCTTGGACCAGGCTTCAGGCGAAGAATCGGCTAGGTAAGCCTGTAGGTCGTTGTCGGAAGGAGGCAGGCCGGTCAGGTCGAGCGCAGCGCGGCGGAGTAGTGTGGCCTTAGGGGCGTCGCCGTTGGGCTTGAGGCCCTTGGCGGTGAGGCCTTGGGTCAGGAACGCGTCAATCGCGTTGCCGCCGGCGGGAATCGTCGGTACGGCGGGCTTGACCGGAATCTGGAAAGCCCAGTGGCCTTGGTACGCGGCGCCTTCTTTGATCCACTGTTCGACGAGGGCGATCTGCGCCTTGCTGAGCACCTTATGGAAATCTGCCGGCGGCATGTGGTCATCCGTATCCTTCGTCAGTAG
>CAINSX010000306.1 GCA_903853185.1 uncultured Opitutia bacterium | reverse complement strand
CGAAGATCACGATCTGTCCGGTGGTGACCTGACGATTCGCAAAGCGCTTCTGGATATCCGCCGCATGCGCGCGGGCGTGGGCATCCTCGTCCTCATGGCTGTGATGATGGTCATGGCTATGGTCACCTTCGCCGTGATGATGGTGGTGATGACCGTGCTCTTCACGCAGGCGCATGATCGTCCAGACGGCCATGCCGATGACGATGATGCCGCTGACCAGGAGGAAGTAGGGCTCGGTCTGCTCGACGTTCCAGTGGGAGCCATACTTGAGTGCGAGGCCGGCCAGGATCCAGATGATGAGCGTGTGCGAGAGGGCGGCGCAGAGGCCGAGGAGGGCGGCCTGCCAGACGGTCCCGCGGACGGCGATGATGAAGGCGGCCATCATGGTCTTCGAGTGGCCGGGCTCTAGTCCGTGCAGCGCACCGAGGAGAATGGCCACTGGTATATAGAGCCAGGCGTGGGCGGTGCCCTGTTGCAGTAGCTGGGCGAAGTCCATGCCGTCACCCTAGTAGTCTCTACGCTTCTGTCGACCTTGGGGATAGGCTTGCGGAAGGGCGGGTGCTTTTGCTTCCTACAGTCCGCATGAAGACTGTCACCCTTGGCCAGAGCCAGCTCACCTCCAGTCGCCTCGCCTATGGCTGCTGGCGTGTCGCCACCCAAGGTGATGCGGTGGCGGACTATGCGACCGCCAAGGCGGCCATCTTCGCGGCGGTCGACGCGGGCTACACGCTCTTTGACCACGCCGATATCTATTGCGACGGCGAAGCCGAGCGCGTCTTCGGCCGCATCCTGAAGGAGAACCCCGGCCTGCGGGCCAAGATGACCATCGCGACCAAGGGCGGTATCCGTTTCAAGAACCGTCCGGTCGGGGCCCCGGTCCGCTACGATTTCTCCCGCGGCCACCTCCTCGCCCAGTGCGAACTCTCGCTCAAGCAACTCGGCGTCGAGACGATTGATCTCCTCCACCTGCATCGCCCGGACTACCTCATGGACGCCGCCGAGGTCGCCGGGGTCTTCGCGGAACTACGCGCCTCAGGGAAGGTGCGCGAATTTGGCGTGAGCAATTTCAGCCCCTCGCAGTTCTCGCTGCTGCAGAACGCGCTCTCGTTCCCGTTGGTCACGAACCAGGTCGAGGTCAGCCTCGTGCAGCTCTACGCCTTGCACGATGGCACGCTGGATCAGTGCCAGGAGAAGAAGGTCACCCCGCTGGCCTGGAGCCCGCTCGGTGCCGGCCTACTCGGTTCGGGCGGCGTGGACCTCCTGCCGGGGCAACGTCATTATAATCCGACCGCCGTGCTGGCAGTGCTCGACCGTATTGCCAAGGAGCGCGGCGTCGGCCGGGAACTCATCGCTCTGGCCTGGATCTTGAAGCACCCGGCTAAGATCGTCCCCATCATCGGCACGACCCAGCCCGAGCAAATCAAGCAGCTGGCCGCGGCTACGCAGCTCGAACTGACCCGCGAAGAGTGGTATCACCTCGTCACTGCGGCCCGTGGCGCGGAGATGCCGTAACACTTAGGGGACACGGGGGCACGGGGACACGGGGACAAGCCCGCAAGGGGAGGGTTACTTCTTGGCGGCGGCGTAGGCCTTGCCGGTCGGGGTCAGGTCGCCCTTCTCCGTGAAGAGGGCGGACGTGCCGACGCCGGAGTCATGCCAAGCGTAGCGATGCACCCAGGGCGTCTTCTCCATGAAGTCGGTGGTCGCGTCGATGAAGGCCTTCACCTGTGCGTGGGTGAACTTGTCGGGCGACTCCTCGGAGCTCGCGGCCGTCTGCGGGGCGAATTCGGTCACCCAGATCGGCTTCTTGAAGTGCGCATGCAACTCTTCGAGGTCCTTGATGAACTTCGCGGCGTCGACGCCCTTATACCAATGGAAGGCGATCGCATCGACCTTCGGCTTGCTCTTCATGAAATCGTTCAACCAGTCCTTCGTGACCGCGTTGCCGGCCATCGCGGGGCTGATGACAAACTTCCCCTTGTTGGTCACGTCGGACCAGCCCTTGAGTGCATCCTTCACCGGCATGTCAGACTGCTTGGCGTTGTCGGGCTCGTTGTAGCCGAGGATGAAGTCGTTGTTCGTGGTCTTCGGCGGCACGGTCTTGAGCGAGAACATCATCGGCACGAACTGGGCCTTGGTCGTGATTTTCGTCTGCGAGCCCCAGTTGTAGAACCAGCCGACCTTAAGGAGTTCCAGATGATGGGCGTCCTTGCCTTTGCGTTCAGGCAGGCCGAAACCTTTTTTCGCGACGGGCTCCTTCTTGTCGGTGGGAGTATCGGCCGCTCCAAGGGAGGCGATGATACAGCAGGCGAGGGCAATCTGGTGGAGCATGGAGATAACGGCAGGTTGCACGATTTTCTTATGGAATCAAACCCCGGATACGTACCGAAGTCGCCGGGGGTTGCTTTGTGGAAGCGGCCGTTTATCCAATAACCCATGAATCTCGCCCCTGGTTCGTTCCTGCTTCGTGTCTGGCCGTTGTTCGCCGCGGTCGCTCTGTGCGCCCAGACGGCCCAGGTGCTCGAGACGAAGGCAATCACGCCGTCCGAAGAGCCCTATG
>CAINSX010000305.1 GCA_903853185.1 uncultured Opitutia bacterium | reverse complement strand
GTCATGCCGCATAACCTTTATCTCCATTCGTCGATCGTTGGTTCACGCGATTTCGGCGCGGATGAAAAGTCGCGGCGCGAGGCGATGCGCTTCGCGACCTATGACTCCACGCTCGCGCTCAGCTTGGCGTTCTTCGTCAACGCTGGTCTGCTGGTGCTCAGCGCCGCCGCTTTTCATGGGCGACCAGAAGCCGTCACGGATATCCGCGAGGCGCATAGGCTGCTGGACGGTGTGTTAGGGGCGACTTTCGCCGGCACGCTCTTCGCGGTCGCGCTGCTCGCCTCCGGCCAGAACGCGACCATCACCGGCACCATGGCCGGTCAGATTGTCCTCGAAGGCTTCCTCAAGGTGAAGAGCCCGGGCTGGATCGTGCGTGCCTCAACGCGGGTCGCGGCACTCATCCCGGCATTACTCGTCATCGGCCTGGCCGGGGAGGGCAGGGTGGAGACCTTGCTTATCTGGAGTCAGGTCATCCTGAGCCTGCAACTGGGCTTCGCCTGTTGGCCGCTCGTCCGTATGACGGCGGACGCCTCATTGATGGGAGCTTTTGTCGCTCCGCGCTGGATAAGCACGCTGGGTTGGGTCGCCACGGCCCTGGTCGTCGGGGCTAGTTTATGGTTCGTCGTCGGGGCTTTTTGATACAAACAGTTCATTATAAGTAGTTTAGGTGTTTAACTCTGCAGAATTGAATAGGCTCGACTTCTAATCCTGTTATCTTAACTAATGTAGTCATAAATTAACTGTGCCGTCCGTCTCCGACCATCATGTCCGCCATGCGATCTCTTATCCTCGCTCTTCTCGTCGTGTCCTCCTTGGTCGCGGCCGAACAGCCAGTCGTCTTGCGGGTGGGCTTCTTCCCTAATCTGACGCACGCCCCGGCTCTGGCCGCACGCCAGCTGGAAAGAGAAGGGAAAGACTTTCATCAGCCTAACCTCCCGGTTGGGGTTAAGTTGGAATGGCGTTCTTTCAATGCGGGTCCTTCCGCCATGGAAGCCCTCGTCGCCGGTGCCATCGATATCACCTATGTCGGCGCCTCGCCGGTGATCAACGCCCACGTGCGCACGAAGGGCCGCTCGATCCGCGTCCTAGCCCCCGTCGCTTCCGGCGGCAACGCCTTGGTGGTACGCAAGGGATCGCCCCTGCGGACTCCGGCTGATTTCCGCGGCCATCGCATCGCCACGCCGCAGTTAGGTAATACGCAGGACGTCGACGCTCGCGTCTGGCTGCGTTCCGGCGGGCTCAATATCACCATCGCGGGCGGCGATGCCCAAGTGCTTCCAGCGCAGAACGCCGAGCTGATCGCGCTCTTCAAGCGTGGCGACGTCGATGGCGCCTGGACGGTTGAACCTTGGGTGACGCGACTGGTGGATGATTTCGGTGGCGAGGTCCTCGTCGAGAACCGCGATTCAATCATCACCGTGCTGGCCGCTTCGCAGAAGGCCCTCGATACCAAGGGCGAAGCAGTGCAGGCGTTCGTGCGTTCGCACTACCTACTGCGCGACCGCTTGGCCGCGGACCCGGTCTTGCTCGAGCGTCTTTCACGCGAAGCCTTGGGCGCCGAATCGCGCTCCGCTGCGCCGAAAGCCGAACTCATCTCCTCCGCACTCCGCCGGATCCACTGGGATCAGCCCGAAGAGCCCGCGCTCCGTCTGCGTCGCCTCACAGACTCTTTCGCCAAGGCCCAGTCCGACTCTCGCTCCTGCGGCCTGTTGGCCGGCGAAGCCCCGGTGGCTCCTTTGTTACAGGCCTTGGTCGCCGACCTCCCCGTTGTCCGTAAGTAACCCTCCTTGCTTTCTTTGCCCCCTTCACGCTAATCCCTCGCCTCGATGCCGGCTAACCCGTCCAGTGAATCCCATTCTCAGCTCACGCTGAGCCACGTGACCAAGCGTTTCAATGGACGCGCCGGTCTCGTCACGGCCGTGGAGGACATCAATCTGCAGGTGAAGGAAGGCGAATTTCTCGTGCTCGTCGGACCCTCGGGTTGTGGCAAGTCCACCTTGCTCAGCCTGCTCGCCGGATTGGAACAGGTCGATGAAGGTTCGATCAAGCTCGATGGCGCCGATGTCGTCGAGCCCGGCCGCGACCGTCTCGTGATGTTCCAGCAAGATGCGCTCTTTCCGTGGCTCGACGCCCTGGAGAACGTGCTCTTCGGACTGCGCCTCAAGCCGGGGCTCACCGACGCCGAGCGCACCGAGGCCGCTCGCTACTACCTCGATCTCGTCGGCCTGGCCGACAAGGAAAGGGCCCACCCGCACGAGCTTTCCGGTGGCATGCGTCAGCGCGTGGCCCTCGCGCGTTCGCTCGCCCCGAATCCGCGCGTGCTCCTGATGGACGAGCCGTTCTCCGCCCTCGACGCGCTCACGCGTGACCAACTTTACGGCGACATCCAGAAGATTTTCACGCAGCGTAAGAAGACCATCGTCCTCGTGACGCATAACATCCGCGAAGCGGTCTGCCTCGGCGACCGTGTCGTGCTCCTATCGCCCAATCCGGGCCGCATCCGTCAGGTCTTCAATATCGACCTGCCGCGTCCGCGCCGGATCAACGACCCGGCCTTGGCCACCTTGGCCGCTGACATTACCACCGCTCTTTCCGCCCACCTCGCCGAACCTAAGGAGGGCCTCGTATGAAACCCCCTCGCGCCCTCGTCCCGATCGTCATTGGCCTGCTGATTCTCGGTGGCTGGGAGTGGTTCGTCCGTTCCGGCCGTGTCGACGATGTCCTGGTCCCTGCGCCGACGCAGATCGGCGAATGGTTCTGGTCCGCGCTCCGTGACGGCTCCCTGGCTTCGGCCACGTGGGTCACGATGCGTCGCCTGATGCTCGGCTTCATCATTGGCGCTGCTATCGGCATACCGGTCGGAGCGCTCTGCGCCCGTTCCAGCCTCGCCCGTGATACCATCGGCATCCTGTCGCTCGGGCTGCAGACGCTTCCGTCGGTGTGCTGGGTGCCGGTGGCCATCATCGCCTTTGGCCAGAACGAAGCCGCGGTCCTGTTCGTCGTGGTCATGGGCACAGTCTGGGCCGTCGTCATTGCGGTGCAGGAATCGGTGCTCTCCGTCCAGCCGCTCTACCTCCGCGCGGCGATGACCATGGGCTCCCGCGGTTGGCACCTCTGGACGCACGTCATCTTCCCCGCCGCCTTGCCCGGCATCATCAGCGGCCTCAAGCAGGGTTGGGCCTTCGCCTGGCGCTCGCTCATGGCGGCTGAGATCTTCGTGGTGATTCTCTCGGGCTTCGGTCTGGGTTCGCTCCTTCACGCCGGTCGCGAGCTGCTTCGCATGGATCAGGTCGTGGGCGTGATGCTTGTTGTCGTGGGCGTCGGCCTGCTGGCGGACCTCATTTTCTTCTCGCCGATTGAGCGCTGGTTGCGCCGTTCCCGCGGGCTGGAGCGCTAAGCCGCCGCCTTTCCTCCTCGCCCTCGGGGCCGGGGAGGCCCTAGCGTAGGGCAAATGTTTATCGACGAAGCCAAGGTTGAACTGAAGTCCGGAGACGGCGGCCACGGCTGCGTCAGCTTCCGTCGCGAGAAATTCATTCCGAAGGGCGGACCCGACGGCGGTAACGGCGGCAAGGGCGGCGACGTCGTCCTGGTCTGCGACCGTAACGAAGGCGATCTCCAGGCCTACCGCTGGCAGCCGCACCGTCGCGCCCGCAATGGCGCTCCGGGTCAGGGCCGCCAGTGCGCGGGTCCTGATGGCGGCGACCTGATCCTGCCGGTGCCTCCGGGCACGCAGGTCCTCGAGGAAGGCTCCAACCGTCTCGTGGCCGAGCTGACCGAGCACGGCGAACGCGTCGTGCTTCTCGCCGGCGGCAAGGGCGGTCTGGGTAACATGAACTTCAAGAGCTCGGTCAACCAGGCTCCGCGTCGCACGACCCCCGGCTACCCGGGCGAAGAAGGCAACTTCCGCATCGTGCTCAAGACGATCGCCGACATCGGCCTCGTGGGCTACCCGAACGCGGGAAAGTCGACCCTGACGAATCTCCTCACGGCCGCCCGCCCGAAGATGGCGCCGTATCCGTTCACGACCCTCCACGTCAACGTGGGCGTGATCGACTACACCGACCGCTTCGACCGCATCGTGATGGCCGACATCCCGGGACTCATCGAAGGCGCGCACGAGAACCGCGGCCTGGGCCACCAGTTCCTTCGCCACGTCGAGCGCTGCTCGCTGCTGGTCTTCATCATCGACATGGCCGGCAGCGAGAACCGCGAGCCGTGGGACGACCATCGCATCCTCGAGCGCGAACTCCGCCTCTACTCCCCGATCCTCGCCGCGAAGCCGCGCATCATCGTCGCCAACAAGATGGACCTTCCGGCCGCCGCCGCGAAGCTGAAGAAGTTTCAGGAACGCGTGAAGGACCTGGTGATCCCGATCTCCTGCTACTCGCAGGAAGGTATCCAGGAATTCCGCGACAAGCTCTGGGCCGCCGTGAAAGGCCCGGTCGACCAGCGCCCGAAGGCGCCCGCTCCTTACGTCGAACCCGCCGTGGCCAAGCGCCTGGCGAAGGTCCACACCGCCAAGGTCGTCGCCCCGAAGGCGAAGGCCAAACCGGTCGCGAAGAAGGCCGTGAAGGTCAAGAAAGTCGCCGCGAAGGCCAAGCCTGGCGTGAAGAAGCCGAAGGTCGTCGCCAAGAAGCCTCTTGCTAAGAAAGTCTCCAAGCCGGTCGCGAAGAAGAAGCCGGCCAAGGTCGTAGTCAAGAAGAAGGCCGCCCCAGTGAAGAAGGCGGCCTCGAAGTCGAAGGCGAAGAAGAAGTAAGTTACTTCTTCTCCGGTGCGCCCTTGAGTTCCTTGAACTTGAGGGACTCGGAGTTGAGGCAGTAGCGCAGGCCGGTCGGGGCGGGGCCATCTTCGAACACGTGGCCGAGGTGGCAGTCGCAACGCGCGCATAGAATCTCGGTGCGGCTCATGCCGTGGCTCGAGTCGGTGATGGTGGCGACGTTCTCCTTGGACACGCCTTGGAAGAAGCTCGGCCAGCCGGTGCCAGAGTTGAACTTGGCGTTGGACGAGAAGAGCGGGAGATCGCAGCAGACGCAGTGGTAGGTGCCGGTCTTATGGTTGTCGAGCAGGGTGCCGCAGAACGGACGCTCGGTGCCCTTAGCACGCGTCACGAAATACTGCTCCGGAGTGAGCAGGGCGGCCCACTCGGCGTCGGTCTTGACGACCTTGTCGACGAGCGTGGGCTTGCCGACGCCACCCTTGCCGTCGTCGAGCGTGACGAGCACTTGGGGGATTTTGGCTTTGGCGGATTCTTTCATGGGCTTGGTTTCAGGAGAGGGGGCGGGCGCGGCCTTCTTGTCGCCGGCGGCGGAGAGGGTGTAGGTGAGGGCGGCGAGGACGGCGGCACCGGCGGCGAGGAACCAGGTTTTCGTATTCATAGTCTTAGCTGAAGGATTTGCCGCAACCGCAGGTGCTGCTGGCGTTGGGGTTACGGACTTCGAAGCCCTTGCCATGCAGGCCGTCGTCGAAATGCACGGTGGAGCCGTCGAGGTAGGCGTGGCTGGTCGGGTCGATGAGGATCTTCATGCCTTGGCTCTCGAACTCGAGGTCGTCGGCCTTGCGCACGTCGAAGGCCATGCCGTATTCGAAGCCGGAACAGCCGCCGGTCTCCACGAGGACGCGGAGGATGGACTCAGGGTTGGCCTGAGCTTTCTGGAGCACCTGGATCTGCTGGGCAGCGGCTTCGGTGAGGTTGATCATGCCTATAAGTTTAGGGGCAAACGGCGGGAGTCAAGGGGCGGCCGCCGTCCAGGGCTTTTCCTTGGCTAATGGGGTAGCCGTGATAGGGTTCTGGCACCCCTCCTATGCCCTCCGTCCTTGTTCGTATTCTGGCCCTCTCCGTGCTGCTGGCGTTCGCGTTCAATTTCGTGATGATGGTGGTCGTGGCCTTAGTGGGTTGGGATTCGGGCACGTTGAACCTGAAAGATTTGCTTGGAGCCGGTGTCTTCGAAGCCTCCGGTAAGGAATGGTTCTGGATCCTACTACTCTGGGCCTTCGCACTTCTGCAGTCCTGCCTATTGCTCCTGCCTCTACCGGTCGCTCCGTCGACGGGCGGTAAGACTCCACTCGGACCCCGCATCATCGCCGCCGCTTTTCTCGGGGGACTCTTCATTGCGATCCCGCTGCTCGCTTCGGTCGACCTCTATTATCTTTCCGCGAAGGCCGATCCGAAGGGTTTCAACTCGGATCCCTATGTGCTGGGTGCTCTCGCCGTCTGGGTGGCGTCGTGGCTGATTTGGATTCCGATCCTGCTACATCGTTCGCGCGGTCAGGCTGACGCGGTGGAACGCTTCGTGGGCAAGAACATCGCGGGCTCCGCGGTGGGACTGGCCCTCTGCCTGCCTTGGTATTTCGTGCTGCGCCGCAAGCAGTCCTGCTTCTGCGGACTCGGAACGTTCTGGGCCCTAGTCCTGGGACTCTGGTCGCTGCTCGTGATTGGTGGTCCGCTGCTCTTCGTGCTCGCCCGTGACCGTCGCCTCCGCGCCGGTGTGCGCGAGGGCTAAACTTAGAGCGCGCAGCCCTGCTGCGTCTCGCGCGTCGGTCGGGCGATGAGCCCGCGGTGCGGTTCGTCGGGATAGGTTTCGCC
>CAINSX010000304.1 GCA_903853185.1 uncultured Opitutia bacterium | reverse complement strand
GCCTTGCGCAGCGAGATCCGGAGGACCTTATCCTTGCCGCCTTTGACGATCGTGGCCGTCTCACGGTTTGCCGGCAGGGTCCACTTGGTCTCATCAATGGCGTCGCTGGTGAAGTCATCGGAGAACGTGACCTTCTTGCCGGCCGTCGGATCGACGGCTAGGGCGCTCGCAGCCAGCAGGAGGAAGAGGACTCTCATGGGATCTTAAAGACCTTGACCCAATCGATCTGCATTGGCTCCGGACCGAGCTTAGGATTCATGAAATCCTTCAGCAGACCGCCTTCGGGTAACCATTGACTGAATTCGATGAACATGGGAGCACCCGGAATCGGGCGGGACATTTTATGCACCTGGCGTCCTTCGACATACCAGATGTAGTTCTTATCGGTCCACTGGAGTCCGTAGGTCAGGAACTTTTTGTAGGACTTTCCGCCGTCCATCGGAATCACGGGCTCCTTGGGGGTCAGGTGGTGGGAGCCGGCTTCGTCGACGATATCCAAATCAGGGGAGATTTTGTCCGCGCCTGTGAAAGTGAAACGCATCGACGCGGAAGGGCTCTTCGACATGTCCTCATTACGGATGCCATAACCAACCCAACCACGTCCCTTCGACTGCACGGCACGGATGGAGGCCTCGAAGTACCCCTGCGGGTGCGTGAATTTCTTGGAAGTGTTGGCCCAGCTACCGTTCCAGAAACCTGGCTTACCATTAGAGGTCACCTCGATCTGCAGCTTGCCATCGACGATGCGAGCGACACCACCGGTATTCCACTTCTTGGTGTCGAGCTCCTTGGCGTTGAAATCGTCCTCCCACACCGGCTTAAGGCCGTTGTTGGGAGCTGCGCCCAACGTCAGGGCGGCAAGGAGTGAGAAAAGCGGAAGGGCTTTCATGAAATGGGGGTAAGAATGATTAAAATCGGGGGGCGGAAAGAGGCAAGCCCTACCCTCTTACTGGTAGACCTTGACCCAGTCGACCCGCATGGGTTCCGGGCCCATATTGGGGTCCTTGAAGTTCTTCAGTAACCCTGCCTCGGGGAGGCGGTTATGATCCAAGGAGATAAACATCGGCTTGGTCGTAGCTGGAATATTCGGGGAGATGCGCATGGTATTGGCCAGACGGCCATCCACATACCAGCGGTAATCGGCGGCGCTCCACTGGAACCCGAAACGGTGGAATTTCTTGCTGTAGGTATTGTCCTTAGGAATCGGGTTCTCCTTGGGATTGAGCGTCCGGCCGCGCTCCTCGTTGACGATCGACAGGGAGAGCCCGACCGAATCGCCGCCGCCGTTGTTGAAGCTCATGCCGGCGGCAGGGTTACGGTTATCCTCGTTGCCGATGCCAAAGCCGCAACCGTGGCCGCCGGTCTGCACGAACATGATGGAGGCCTCGATGTAGCCGACCTTAGAACTAAACTTGCCCCGCGTGTTGATACTCGAGCCCCGCCAGAACATCGGCTTCGAGCCAGGGAGGATTTCCAGGGAAAGCTGACCATCCACGATTTTCACGCCGTCGCTGACGTTCCACTTCTTCTTATCAATCTCCTTGTCGTTGAACTCGTCGGACCAGACGAGTTTCATGGTGGTCTCAGGGCCGGCCCAAAGAGAGCAGGCATAGAGCAAAACAGGAAGTAGTCGTGAGGGGTGCACGGCAATACGGGGATACCCTGATGAAAAAACCCTACCCGCAAGGTGCAAGCCCTAGATGGGCCGACCGGCCTCAGTTCTCGAAAATCGAGTCGATTTCCTTGCGGGAAAGCGGACGGCAATCGCCCAAGGGCATCTTCCGGATAACCAGCCCGCCGATCTGGAAGCGGCGGAGGGTCTTCACGTGGAAACCAAAGATCTCGAAGAGGCGACGGATCTCGCGCTTGCGACCCTGGTCGAGATGGATCTCGAGGTGGGCGGCGTTATCCGGGTGACGAATGACCTTCTTGAAACGCAGGTGCTCCCCTTCCTCCACGGCGCCCTTGAGCAGGCGCGGCGTGAGGGTCGGGTCGTAGTCACGATTGAGAATGATTTCGTAGCGCTTAATGACGCCGCCCGAGGGATGCATAACCTTGTTGGCGAGTTCGCCGTCGTTGGTCAGGATGAGCAGGCCTTCGGAATCCTTGTCGAGACGACCGACGCAGAACAGGCGCAGCTTGCCGTATTCCGGAGGGACCATGTCGAAGACGGTCTGGCCGCCGTGCGAGTCGTCGTTGGTACAGAGGTAACCGCGGGGCTTATTCATCATCAGCACCACCGTGCGCCCTAGCGGCTTGATGTGCTGCCCCTGGCAGATGACGGTGTCCACGGCGGGGTCGACCGGCTGACCGGTCACGGCCAGTTTCCCGTTGATCATTACGGACCCCGAGGCGACCAGACGCTCCGCCTCACGACGGGAGCAGACCCCCGCCTGGGCGAGGAACTTGTGAATACGCATGGGTCCTTCGGAGGGCACGCCACTGGATTGAGGCATTTATCCCCACAGGGCGAGACAATCAATCGACTGGGGAAATGAAGGACTTTTCTCGCCCTCGGCGGCCTGACCGTCTTAGTCATCCCTCATGCGCCTCATCGACGGAAACGCCATCGCCCAACAGGTCCTCGCTGAAGTCAAGGAACGTGTGGCCAAGCTCGCCCCGGTCGTCCCCCACGTGGCCTTCGTGCGCGTCGGCGACGATCCCGCCTCAGTCTCCTATGTGACCAAGAAGCAGAAGACCGCGGCCGAAGTCGGCATGAAGGCCTCAATCCAACTCTTCCCCGAGACGGTCTCCAAGGAAGAACTCTTCGCCCACCTCGATGCCCTCAACGCCGACGCTTCGGTGCACGGCATCCTGATCCAAGCCCCGCTGCCCAAGCACCTCCCCGAGACCGAAGTCTTCAACCGTGTCTCCCCCAATAAGGACGTCGATGGCTTCGGCACGCAGAGCATCGGCCGCCTCGTCCAGGAACTCCCCGGCGCCTTCGCCGCCTGCACGCCTGCCGGCGTCGTCGAACTCCTCCGTCGCTCCGGCATCGAAACCGCTGGCAAGCATGCCGTGGTCGTCGGCCGCTCGCTCATCGTCGGTAAGCCCGCCGCCGCCCTGCTCCTCGCCAAGGGTTGCGACTGCACCGTCACCATCGCCCACTCCCGCACCAAGGACCTGCCCGCCATCGTCCGCCTAGCCGACATCATCGTCGCCGCGATCGGCAAGCCCCGCTTCATCACCGCCGACATGGTCAAGCCCGGCGCGGTCGTCATCGACGTCGGCATCAACCGCGTCCCGGACGCCACCAAGAAGACCGGCACCCGCATCGTCGGCGACGTCGACTTCGATGCCGTGTCGCCTCTTTGCGAAGCCATCACGCCCGTCCCCGGCGGCGTGGGCCCGATGACCGTGGCGATGCTCATGAAGAACACGCTCGACGCCTGCGAACGCGCCCAAGCCCGTGGCTAACCCGCCCCCGATCCCGCCGCCCCCTGCGGGATACTGGTGGCGCACCATCGCCTGCCTGGCGGACATCCTTCCGCTGATGTTCCTCGGCTGGGCCCTCGCCGGAATGCTCGCCGACCCGGACGAACTCGCCGCACGGCAGAAGGCCGACGCCTGGACGCACCGTTTCACGGAACAATACGTCAAGGCCATCAAGTCAGGTAGCCCGAGTGACATGAAGGCCTTGAGTGCCATGACTACCCAGCTCCTCGACGAGAAGAGCCCAGATGGCGAAGCCTTCCTCACCTGGTACTCCTTTCAAGGCAACGTGAGCTTCGTGACCATACTACTCGCGCTCGCCCTGCAGGAATGGCTGCTCGCCGGGCGCACGCTCGGCAAACGCATCTTCAACTTGCGTACCATCGAGCTCCCCAGTGCCGAGCCTCCCGGCTTCCTCGCCGCGCTCCTGCGCTCCGCCT
>CAINSX010000303.1 GCA_903853185.1 uncultured Opitutia bacterium | reverse complement strand
TCGTCGAGCACGCTACAGGCGGCGAGCATCCACTGGTCGTCGACCTTGGAGAACTCTTCGACCTGCGTGGTGCGGGTCTTCTTGCCGCTCGCATCGAAACAGCTCGCTTGGACGAGGACGCCGTAGATGCGATCGATGGCGAAGTTCACCTTGGCCGGCTCATGGCCGACCTGGTTAAGCGCGTCGAACGTGTGCACCGGGCGGCGACGTTTCTCCGTGGTCAGATAGGCCGTAGCGGGCCAATGCGTGAACGGCAGCTGAAGGTCGAACGGCGAGAGGATAAGGCCGTCGGCCAGCGGGATCAGCGGGGCTTTGTCGTCGAGTTCTTGGGCGGAGGCGCCATGGCGCGAGACCCAGACGCGACTGCCCTTGGCGGACTTGATGGTGATGAAGGCCAAGGCCGCTTTGCCTTGGGCGTCCTTAATCTCGCCGCGCAGTAGCTGAGCTTCACCTCGGGTGGAGGCCCAGAGCGTGCCTTGGACGGCAGGCAGCGATTCGCCTCGGCGCGGCTTATGGATGATCTCGAAGCGTAGGCAGAGATCGCCCGTCAGGCGTGCGGTGCGGAAGCCTGCGAGGAAGGCCTGGCCTTGTTCGGGGGTCAGCTGGTCCAGGTCCGGCGCAGATGGGACCCGGGATTGTGCGAAGCAACCGAGTGCGATGAGACACGCTACCCAGCGGACGGACAAGCTGAGCAGTCGGGTTCTCACTCAGGCTTACTTGGCCGGAGCCGGAGCCGCGGGCTTTGCCGGAGTCGTCGCGGCAGGTGCCGGGGTGGACTGGGGCTTGGCAACGGCAGAGGCAGGGGCAGGGGCGGCCGGGGTGGTGACCGGGGCCTTAGGAGCGGCGGGCACGGTGGCGGTCGGAGCGGCGACAGGAGCGGTGGCCTTGGCATCGAGGGCCTTGGTGACCGGCTTTTCGCGGGCGACAAAGCCGAGGTAGAGGCCGAAGCTGAGGACGAAGAGGGTGACCGTGAGGAACGTGGTCATCTTCGAAAGGACGTTGGCGGACTCGCCACCGAAGACGGTTTCAGCGGCACCGCCACCGAGGGCCGAGCCCATGCCGGCGTTGGCGCTGGGGCGCTGCATCAGGATCACGAGGACCACGAGGATACAGACGAGGAAGAGGGCTACCACGGAGGCGTAGAGAAGGAAGTCCGACATGCCCCCATCCAAGGGGTCAGTTTCCCATAAAACAACGCCAAAATCAGGCCTGCACGTAGCTGCCCCCGGCCACCCGGTAGGTTAGCCAGTCGCCAGAGGGCGGGGGAACGGTCCCGGTCGCGATAACCTGATGCTTTTCACCGACTTCGTTCCAGAAGGCCCGGCGTCGGGTGTCATCGAGTTCTCCCAAGACGTCGTCGGCCAAGATCACCGGTGGAGTGGGGGCCAGTAGGGTGTCGCGTTGGAGTCGGGCCAGACAGAGGGCGAGGACAAGGAGGCGTTGCTGGCCTTCTGAGGCGTAGTCGCAGGCATCCTTGCCGGCGAAGAGCATACCGAAGTCGTCGCGCTGAGGGCCACGCAATGTCGTGCCGGTGGCGAGATCTGCGGAGCGCGTCTTGGCCCAGATCTCCACGAGCTGTTCGGCCACGATGTCCGGTTGGTAGACCAGGTCGGCACCTTGATCAGGGAAGCCCGCCCGGGCACAGGCATCGCGCAAGGTGGCGGCGAGCTCGGGCAAGATACGGGCGCGGGTCGACGCGATGAGCTGAGCAGGCGCGAGCATCGCCTTCTCGAAGGCGCGCAGTTCTTCGTCGGAGCGCGCATCGGCTTTCAGTAACGCGTTACGGCCGTCGAGCGCGCGACCGTAGTCGCGGACCGCGGTGAGGTAGGCGGCGTCGGTCCCGCCAATGGCGGCGTCGAGCCAGCGACGGCGGTTGGAGGGTGAGCCGCGGACGAGGCGTAGGTCGTCGGAACAGAAGACGATCGTCGGAAACTGCCCGAGGTGCTGGGCGACGGAGGCGACCGGCGTGCCGTTGAGCAGGGCTTTGCGCGAGCCTTTGGCTAGGCGGATCTCGATTTCTGCGTTTTCCTCGGACGAGAGGCGGACATCGAGGCGCAGGCGGGCTTCGGTGCAGCCGGAACGGACCAGCGGCGCGATGTCAGTTGTCCGGAAGGAACGGAACGAAGAGACCAGCGCAGCGGCCTCGAGGAGGTTCGTCTTTCCTTGGCCGTTATCGCCCAGCAGGAAGACGCGTGGGGAGTCCGTGGAGACGTCCGCGAAGGTTAGGTTGCGGAAGTCGGCGGCCCGGATGCGCGTCAGGCGCATGGCTTATTCCGGGAGGAGGATCACCGTGCCGATTTTTGGCAGGCTGTTGACCGACGTCATCTTGTCGCGGTTAGCGTTGAAGATGGCGGACGTACGGGCTGGGCTGGCATCACCATAGGTCTTGCGGGCGATGCTGGAGAGGGTGTCGCCCTTCGCGACCGTGTATTGGCGGACACGCTGAGGCTTGCCGTCTTCCGTCGTCGCCGGCTTATCCACCGTCTTTTCGGTCGTGGTCTTGGCCGGCAGTACGAGGCCTTTCTGGGTGCGGTTATAGTCGGCCAGCTCGCGCTTGAGTTTCTCGTTTTCGTTCTGGAGGTTGCGGAGCTTGGCGTTGAGGTCGGATCCGCCGAGCACGTCGGGATCCATCGGACGACCAGGCAACTGCTGCATGAATTGCTTCTCCGCCGTCTTGATCAGCTGGCGCACGAGGTTCGACTGCTCGGATGTCGGCTTGATTCGGATGTACTGGTTGAAGTGATAGATGGCTGGCAGCGGGTCCTGCAGCTCGAGGTACATGCGCCCTGCTTCGAGGTTGGATTCGGCGGCGCCTTTGCGTTTATCGATTACTCGAAGGTAGCACTCGAGGGCCTTGCGGACTTCGCCCTGCTTGTAGAAGTTCTGGCCCTGGCGGAAATCTTCGTCTTCAACGTCGAGCGTGCGGGAGTCGGCACGGTTACCGTCGTCGCAACCGGCGAGGAGCAGGACCATGAAGACAAAGGCAGCGCGAACCATGGCCGGACAATCTCTGTCCGACTCGGTTCCTTCAATCCAAAATCATTCGCCAATCGCCTGACGGAGAGCCGAGGCGAGGTCCGGCTTAGCGAAGCGGAAACCGCCGTCGAGCGCGACCGCGGGGTGGCCCGCTAGGTCGCCAAGGATCGTCTCGCGGCCCATCTGTCCAAACAGCAAGGAGAGGGCCCAGGCGGGCATCGGCAGGAAGCTAGGGCGCCGGAGGACGGATCCGAGGGTGCGGGCGAATTCGGCTTGGGTGACAGGCTGGGGTGCCACGGCGTTGAGGGGGCCGCGGATAGTCTGGTTTTCCAGCGCCCAAACGATGAGTTCGACCAGGTCGGGTAGGCCGATCCAGCTCATATGTTGGAGGCCGCCGCCGATGGGGCCGCCGAGTCCGAGTCGAAAGGCGGGCAACATTTTACGCAGACCACCTCCAGTGGCGGAAAGGACGAGCGAAGTACGCAGTAAGACTGTACGGATTCCTCCCTCGGTGGCCGCTAGGGTCGCGTTTTCCCACGCTTCGGTCACTGCGGGTAGGAAGCCCTCGGCGGAGACCGCGGCGGTTTCGTCGAGGATCTCCTTTCGATGCAGTCCATAGCGATTGATGCCGGACATCGAGATAAAGACTTCCGGCTTATGCTTCAGTTCGGCCAAGGTGCGTGCGAGCAGGAGCGTGCCGTCGCGCCGACTGGCCATAATGCGTTCCTTTGCGGCTGCGTTCCAGCCTTGGGCGATGGATTCGCCAGCGAGGTGGATGACGGCGTAAGCACCTTCGAGGACTGCGCGGTCGATCTGGCCGGTGAGGTGATTAAAGTCGCCAGGTCCATCATGACGGGAGCGGAAAGGGATGACTTCGTACCCAAGCGTCGTGAGCCGGAGGGACAACGCCGAACCGATGAGGCCCGTGGCCCCGGTCAGGATGATGCGTCGTCGAGCGGTCATCCTATGTAAGTTGGAAGGAAAGCTTCCGACTTCAAGCCGTCGGCTTGTTCACGACCAGGATCCAGGGCTTCCCGGGCGTCGGATAATACCCGATCTTCTCGACATGGAGGCCAGCGGTGGCTTGTTCCTCGGCGAACTTAAGGACGATGTCGGATTCCTCTGGGCCGCCGGGGTGTCCGGTATAAGCGACGCAGATGAGGCGGCCGCCGGGACGGAGATGGGCGTAGGCGTCGCGCAGCGCGCGGTCGGTCGAGGCTGGCTGCGTGATGATGGAGGCGTCGCCGCCCGGCAGATAACCGAGGTTGAAGATAGCCACGCCAATTTTGCCTCGCTGTTCGGCCGTCAGGACGTCGGCGAGTTCTGCGTGGCTACGCAGGTGCAGCGAGGCACGGTCGAGCAGGCCGGCGACCTCGAGCAGGTTGCGCGTGGAAGCGATGGCTTCCGGCTGGATGTCGAAGGCGTGCACGTGGCCCGTGGGGCCGACAGCTTGGGCTAGACAGGCCGTGTCGCGCCCTTTGCCGGCGGTGCCGTCGACGGCGATGTCTCCAGGGCGGAGGATCTCGGTGGCGAGCTTCTGTGCGCGCTCGGTGACGCGAATCGGATTTACGGGAGCCAAGGGAATTTTCGGAAATTGGGAGGACGCTTCTCGTTCCAAGCGGCGCGACCTTCGTCGCCCTCTTCCGAAAGATAATAAAGCAGGGTGGCGTTGCCGGAGAGTTCTTGAATGCCGGCCTGGCCGTCGAGCTCGGCGTTGAAGGCCGATTTCAAACAGCGGATGGCGAGGGGGCTCTTCGTGAGGATCTCCTGCGCCCACTTCACGCCTTCGGCGTCGAGTTGCTCGTAGGGCACGACCGTATTGACCAGACCCATCTCGAGGGCCTGCTTGGCGTCGTACTGGCGGCAGAGGTACCAGAT
>CAINSX010000302.1 GCA_903853185.1 uncultured Opitutia bacterium | reverse complement strand
CCGCGACGAAGCCGACCGCCTCGCCGCCGATGCGGTGGCCGCCGGGCTCGCTGCCTGCGCGCAGGTCGACGGTCCGGTCCGATCCCATTACACTTGGGAAGGTAAAGTTGAGAGCGAGGAAGAGTTCCGCGTGACCTTCAAGTACGCTGCGGCCAAGGGAGCCGACCTCGAATCATGGGTCCACGCCCGCCACCCTTACGCCGTCCCGCAATGGCTCGCCTTCGCGGCCGACCACGCTTCACCCGGCTACCGCGCCTGGGTGCTTGGCGTACGCTGATTCCATGGACCTGACCGCCGTCAAAGCCCTGCTCTACTGCGCCCTCGGGCTGTTCGTGCTCATCGCCTGGGCCCGCGAACGCCGTAAGCGCACGCAGAATGGCGGACCGGAGAAGTTCTGGCCCGGCACGACCTACGCACCGCACGGCGCCTATTTCATCGCCGCCGCCGGCGCCATCCTGATTACCATCGCCGAGGCCGCCGTCGAGAAACGCGCCGGGCTCACCGAGATGCAAAGCGTGCTGCCGGCGATTTTCATCTTCCAGTTGCTCGGCGCTTCCGTCGTCGAGGAAATGCTTTTCCGCGGCTTCGTCGCGCCAGGCGAACTGTTCGGCCGCAAGCTGCTTGCGCTGATGATCATCGGCTCGCTCGTCTTCGCGCTAATCCATAACTTCGACCTCAGCGAACCCGAAGGCCAGGTAAACGCGGCCTTCGCCTTCATCACGTCGCTCTGGCTCTACGTCGTACGCTTTAATCCGCTGAATCCAGACCGTTCGCTACTACCTTGTTTTATGGCTCATACCGTTCGTAATTTGGCGGTCTTCGGGATTAAATGGGGCCAAGGCTTCGTAAGCTGAAGATTTGACGAGGGTGCGGGCCAAATCCGTTGCAACCACGGGCCAGCTTTGCTGTCTTGAAGAGACCCCATGGAACCCCTCGAACCCGGTAACCGTCGCGATTTCCTGAAGCTCAGCGCGCTCGCTGGTCTCGGCTTCGGCCTGAGCGCGATTCCTTCCGCGGAAGCCAAGCCGGACCCGTCTCAACTGAAGCATCGCGCCGCCGCCGACATCGGTGCACCCCGCCCGCGCCCAGCCGGCAATAAGCCCGTCTGGGACCTGACGACGAAGCCCACCGAGAAAGTCCGCGTGGGCATCATCGGCCTGAACCGCGGCTCCTCTCACGTGGCGTCGGTTGCCTCGACGCCTTTCGCCGAAGTCGTCGCGGTCTGCGACATCCTCGATGATCGCGCCAAGGCGCAGGCGGAAGTCGTTCGTAAGAAGACCGGCAAGACGCCGGTCGTCTACAGCGGCGACGAGAACGTCTGGGAGAAGATGGTCGGGCGCGACGACATCGACGTCGTCTACATCGCCACGCCCTGGGAATGGCATAAGCCGATGGCCATCCGCTCCATGGAGCTCGGCAAGCACGCCTTCATCGAAGTGAACTGCGGGCTGACAGTCGACGAGTGCTGGGATATCGTCGACGCCTCGGAAAAATATCAGCGCCACTGCCCGATCCTCGAGAACTGCTGCTACGGCGAGGAAGAGCTCTTCGTCCTGAACCTCGCCCGCCAAGGCTTCTTCGGCGACCTCAAGCACGGCGAATGTGGCTACATCCACGACCAGCGCGTCAGCGGCTCGGGCCCCAAGGGCTACACCTTCCTCGATGCCCAGCGCGAATGGCGCCGAAACTACTCCACCCTACTCCAGGGCAATGTCTACCCCACGCACGGCCTCGGCACGATTTCCCAATACATGGGCATCGGCCGCGGCGACGCTTTCAAATACGCCGTGTCCGTCTCGTCGCCTGAGTTCGGACTGTCCCAGCTGCGCGAGCGCGTGAAGCCGGACCGCGACCGCTCAAAGGATCAGAAGTTCGTCTGCGGCGACATGAACACCTCGATCTT
>CAINSX010000301.1 GCA_903853185.1 uncultured Opitutia bacterium | reverse complement strand
GGGCGGGCGTGTGGAGCGGTCTTCTCATCCCCGTTGAGGGCGAGACGCAGTTCGTCCCATCGGGCGGAAGACTTCACGGTCGCATGGCCGAGGGCGAAGCGTGCGATGCCGTCTAGGGCGTGGGCGACGCCGTTGGGGACGTTCTTGCAGAGGCCTCCATAGGCCGTGGTCAGGTCGGAGAACTCGCGGGCCCAGCGGTTGTCCGTGGATAACATCTGAATCTGGCCGAAGCCATGAAGGAGCGAGGAGTTTCCGGCCGGGACGGCGTTATCGAACCAGTCTTTCTGACGGACGGAAAGATCCTCGCGGTCAGCCGGTACCACGAACGAGCCGACGGAGTGCGGGTCGCCGAATAGGCTCTGCGCCGCGAGGAGGATTTGCTCGGCGCGGGCTGCGTAGGGGTGAGCCTGTCCCGGTCGGGCCCAGTCGGCGTAGGCTGCGAGGGATAGTTCCGCTTCGGCAAACCAAGCGTAGTCGCTCAAGTTGCCGCCGAGCGTGATCTTGTCGCCATGCGCGACCGAGAGGAGTCGGAGGCTTCCGGTGTCGCTAGCGAATCGCTTCCAGAGGGCCGCTTCCAATTCGAGGGCGAGCTCGATCCAGTCCTTGCGGTCTAGGATCCAGCCGGCCTTGGCGAGATTGCCGACGAGCAGGGCGTTCCAGCTGAGCAGGTTCTTGTCATCGCGGGCCGGCTGCGGTCGCTGGTCTCGGAGGGCGAGCAGTTTGGCCCGCGCAGGGGCGAAGCGTTTCCGCGCCGCGTGGTCGCCTTTGAGCTTGGGGATGTTCTTCCCTTCGAAGTTGCCCTTGTCGGACAACCCGTAGGCCTGCGCGAAGGCGAAGGCGTCGGCGCCGAGGGCGGCCGCTACTTCGGGTGCCGTCCAGACGTACGTGGTGCCTTCGTGGTGATCCGTATCGGCGTCGAGCGAGGCGGCGAACAGGCCGTTGGCGGTGCGCATCTCGCGGAGGAGCCAGTCGATCGTCTCGACGCAGATGTCGACGTAGAGCGGATCACGGTAGCGCGCCCAGGCCTCGGCGTAGGTGCCAAGCAGCTGAGCGTTGTCGTACAGCATCTTCTCGAAGTGCGGTACGGTCCAGTCGCGGTCGACGCAGTAGCGGTGGAAACCGCCCCCGACCTGGTCGAACAGTCCGCCCCGGGCCATCGAACCCAACGTGATCGTCAGGACGGCGTCGATGCGCGAGGCGAGGACCCGGTCGGCTTCGACCGCGGCGGCGCCGCGGATGCCGAGCAGGAAGTTGAGCGTGTGCGGCGTCGGGAACTTCGGCGCGGCACCGAAACCTCCGAAGGTATCATCATGCTGCTCGCAGATGCGACGAGCGGCGGCGACAAGGTCGTCGGGTGAAGGCGCGCTGCCATCGGCGTCGGGGGCCCGCGTGAGGTGCGTGAGGTTCTGCGCGATGGCGTCGGCGTTGGCGGCGAGCTCGGACTTGTTGCGATGGTAGAAATCGGAGACACGCATCAGCAGCTGCGGCCAAGGAACCTGGCCGTGACCGCGGTCCTCGGGCGGGAAGTAGGTGCCGCCGAAGAAAGGCCGTCCGTCTGGCAGGCAGAAGCAGTTGAGCGGCCAGCCGCCGTGGCCCTGGATCATCTGTACGGCGTCCATCATTAGCTTGTCGACCTCGGGGCGCTCCTCGCGGTCGACCTTGATACAGACGAAATGCTGGTTCATCAGGTCGGCGATCCACGGCTGCTCGAAGGACTCGCGGGCCATGACGTGGCACCAGTGGCAGGAGGAGTAGCCGACCGATACCAGGACGGGCTTGTCCTTCGCCTTGGCCTCGGCGAAGGCCTCGGCGCACCACGGCCACCAATGCACGGGGTTGGCCTCGTGTTGGCGGAGGTAGAGCGAGCTTTCGTGGGCCAGTCGGTTCGACACGTCTGGAAGGTTGGCATCCTTCGGCAGGGTGCAACAAAGACCGTTTCCGAGCCGT
>CAINSX010000300.1 GCA_903853185.1 uncultured Opitutia bacterium | reverse complement strand
TCCCCTCCTGGCATCTGGAAACTGACCGACACCAACGACGACGGCGTGGCGGACAAGCGCGAGATGATCGTCAGCGGTTTCGACTACACTGGTAATGCCGCCGACGTCCATGGCCCCTTCCTTCACCCGAACGGCCGTCTCTATTGGTGCCATGGCCGTAAGGGCTACAAGGCCGCCGGCAAAGACGGCAAGGTGGTCTTCGAGGGTAAGAGCTCCGGCATCTGGAGCGTCAATCCCGACGGCACCGACGTCCAATGGCATGCTCTGCTCGCCGGCGATAATCCAGTCGAGGTCGACTTCACGCCGCAAGGCGAGGTGATCGGCGTCCAGAACCTCTACTACGGCCAGCCGCGTGGCGACACGCTCGTCCACTGGCTCTCCGGCGGCGTCTACGAGCGTGTCGACCTGCCGCACATCATCGCTGGACTCCCGCGCACCCTGCCGACGATGCCCGTGATGCATAACTTCGGCCACGTGGCCGTGAGCGGTGCCTGCTTCTGGAAATCCTTCCCGGAAAACCGTGGCGCCGACGCCCCGCTGCAGTTCCTCGTCACCCACTTCAACACCCAGCGCGTCGTCCGCATGGAACTCCCCCGACTTGGCTCGACCTACCGGGCCGTCGAGAACGAGTTCCTTAAACTCACCGACCCTGATGTGCATTTCACCGATGTCATCGAGGCTCCGGATGGTTCGCTGATCGTCCTGAATACCGGTGGCTGGTTCCGCCTCGGTTGCCCGTCGAGCCTGATGGCCAAGCCCGACGTACTCGGCTCGATCCTGCGTATTCGATCAACCGAATTGTCGCCAAAAGTCTCTGGGGCCTGGCAGCAACCCTATCGACCAATCGGCACGTCGGCCAATGAACTCATCGCTGGCCTCGCCGATACCGACCCGCAAGTCCGCCTGCGCACACTCGGACGCATCTCGGAAACCCGTCCCCAGGACGCCCGCATCACCTCGGCGGTGCTTGGCCTCATGACGCAGACCTTGGACGCCCCGACCGAGCACGCGCTCATCTACGCAGCCCAGACCCTTGGCGTGGTCGATCGGATTGAGTTACTCCGTCAGGCGGAAAGCCCTGCCGCCCGCCGCCGACTACTCGCGTCATACCGCCCTCGCCTAAATTCCTACCCGCCCGCCCACCGGCAGGCGCTAGAGGAACTGAGCGCCTATGCCCGTGCTCAGCTCGATCACGCAGACGCCGACCTAGCGGCAGGCGCCCTGAAGGTCCTCGCCGATAATCCTGAAGCCAACGCCGGACTCTCAGAGATGCTGCTTTCCTGGCTCAAAGAAAAGACCGTCTTTGAAACCAGGCAGCGCGCGCTCCGCGAGGTCACCCTGACGCTGTCCGCCCGCCCTGAGATCCAAGCAGTGACCACGGCGATGCTCCGTCACGAATCGTTGGCCATACGTCGCCTCGCACTCGCTAGCCTCGCCGCAATCAGCGCCAAGCCCGCGACCGAATGGGCCGACGAACTCTCCCGCCTTCTCGCCCAGACCGACGGACCCAGTCCACTCTTGCTGGACGCCATCAAGCGCCAGCGCTCGGCCAAGTTCGACCCAACCCTGCAAGCCATCGCTGATGATATCCGGCGCCCGACGGCGCTTCGCCTCCGCGCCCTGGACTCCATGCAAGCACGGGCGATGACCCCGCAGGTCTTCACGCTGCTCCTCACGACGCTTACCCAAGACGCTTCCGTGGCCGCCCGGATTCAGGCGGCGTCGATGCTCAGCTCGACCACGCTCACGCCGACGCAGACCATGACCCTCGCGCCTGCCCTCGCGCAGGTCGGACCCATCGAACTCCGCGAACTCACCAAGCTCCTGCGTCGTACGTCGCCCAAGGAAGTCGCCGCCGCCGAAACCTTGACCACCGCAATTGCCCGCAATCCCGCGCTCATCAGCCAGCAGGAAAGCGTCTATCGCACCGCCCTGAGTGAACAAGCTCCGAGGCTCTTCGAACAAATCATTCTGCCCGCCCGCCTCGTCGCCGAGGCCGGCTTGGACCTCAAGAAACGGGAACTCGGCGCCATCGCCGAAGCGGCCACGCACGGCGTGCCTGCGCGCGGCCAAGCCCTCTTCGCTTCGGGCAAAGGCACCTGCATCGCTTGCCATAAGATCGGCGAGCTCGGACGGGCCATTGGCCCCGACCTCTCCAAAATCGGCGCGATCCGCACCGAACGCGACCTCGCCGAAAGCATCGTCTTCCCCAGCAGCACGCTCGCACGCGATTACGAAGCACACCTCTTCGAGACCAGCGACGGCCAGACCGCCCTCGGGGTCGTCCGCAGCCATACCGCCGAAGGCCTCCTCATCGTCGATATTTCCGGCCAGGAGAAGACCCTCCTCCACGCACAGATCGTCTCCGACACCGTCCTCACCGAAAGCCTCATGCCCATGGGGCTCGACGCCACGCTTTCCCGGCCAGAGCTCGCCGATCTGATTGCATGGCTCCGCTCACTTCACTAATCCACCCCTACCCCCACCCCTAACCCTCTCACAACCCCATGACCCCCACCCTATACATCCGTTTAGCCACGATGGTCTTCCTCCACTACTTCGTATGGAGCTGCTGGTATAACACCATGTCGGTCTACCTGCTGAAGTTGAACTTCACGGGTGGACAGATCGGACTCGCCTACGGCACCACCGCTATCGGCGCGCTCGTCTCGCCCTTCCTCATCGGCGTCATCGCCGACCGCTACGTACCAGCCCAACGGCTGCTCGGCGTGCTGCACCTGCTCGGCGCGGGCCTGCTCTGGTGGATCTCCCAGCAGACCAACTTCAGCATCTTCTACCCGTCGCTCATCGTCTACACGCTGACCTACATGGC
>CAINSX010000299.1 GCA_903853185.1 uncultured Opitutia bacterium | reverse complement strand
GCGAGTAGAGGAGCTTGGAGAGGTCGATACCCTTGGCCTTCCAGTGGTCGACGGCGTGACGCGCTTCGAGGGCGTCGGTACGACCGACCATCTCGTTGAGCGTGCGGAAGCCGAGCTGAGCCATGATCTCACGGACTTCCTGGGCGATGAAGCGCATGAAGTTCACGGTGTCTTCCGGACGGCCAGTGAAGTTCTTGCGGAGCTCAGGGTCCTGGGTGGCGACGCCGACCGGGCAGGTGTTGAGGTGGCAGACGCGCATCATGATGCAGCCGAGGGTCACCAGCGGGGCCGTCGCGAAGCCGAACTCTTCGGCGCCGAGGAGGGCGGCGATGACGACGTCACGGCCGGTCTTCAGCTGGCCGTCGGTCTCGACGACGATGCGGGAGCGGAGGTTATTGAGGACGAGCGTCTGGTGGGTCTCGGCGAGGCCGAGTTCCCAAGGCAGGCCGGCGTGCTTGATGGAGGTCTGGGGCGAAGCGCCCGTACCGCCGTCGAAGCCGGAGATGAGGACGACGTCCGCATGCGCCTTGGCGACGCCCGTGGCGATGGTGCCAACGCCGACTTCCGAGACGAGCTTCACGCTGACGCGCGCGGCGCGGTTGGCGTTCTTCAGGTCATGGATGAGTTCCGAAAGGTCTTCGATCGAGTAGATGTCGTGGTGCGGGGGCGGGGAGATGAGGCCGACGCCCGGGGTCGAGTGGCGCACCTTGGCGATGGGCGGGTAGACCTTGCCGCCGGGGAGCTGGCCGCCTTCGCCGGGCTTCGCGCCCTGGGCCATCTTGATCTGGATTTCCTTGGCGTTGGTCAGGTAGCGGCTCGTGACGCCGAAGCGGCCGGAAGCGACCTGCTTGATGGCGGAGTTCTTCGAGTCGCCCTGTTCGTTGGTCCAGGTGAAGCGCGCCGGGTCTTCGCCGCCTTCGCCGGTGTTGGACTTGCCGCCGATGCGGTTCATGGCGACGGCGAGGGTCTCGTGGGCTTCCGAAGAGATGGAGCCGTAGCTCATCGCGCCCGTCTTGAAGCGCTTCAAGATGCTCTCGATGGATTCGACTTCGCTGAGGTCGACGGGCGTACGCGTCTTGAACTGCAGCAGGCCGCGCAGCGTGAAGATCTGCTGCATCTGGTTGTTCACCAGGCCGGAGTAGACCTTGAAGGTGTCGTAGTTATTCGTGCGGACGGCCTTCTGCAGCGAGTGGATGACCTGCGGGCTGAAGAGGTGGCCTTCGCCTTCGTTGCGCCACTGGTAGTCGCCGCCGACTTCGAGGGTGGCGGGGGTGTCGACGCGCTCCGGGAACGCGCGGTTATGGCGCTCAAGCGTTTCTTCGGCGACGGCAGCGACGTCCGCGCCTTCGATGCGGGTGGCCGTGCCGGTGAAGTACTTGTCGACGACCTTCTGCTGGAGGCCGACGCATTCGAAGATCTGGGCGCCGAGGTAGCTCTGGATGGTCGAGATGCCGATCTTGGAGGCGACCTTGACGATGCCCTTGGTGGCGGCCTTCACGTAGTTCTTGCAGGCGGTGTAATGGTCGACGCCGACGAGGAGGCCCTGCTTGATCATGTCGTCGAGGGTCTCGAACGCCAGGTAGGGGTTGATGCCCGCGCAACCGTAGCCGATGAGCGTGCAGAAGTGATGCACTTCGCGCGGTTCGCCGGACTCGAGGATGAGGCCGACCTTGGTGCGCTTGCCTTCGCGGATCAGGTAGTGGTGCAGGCCGGAGACGGCGAGCAGGGGCGGGATGGCGGCGTTGTGACGGTCGACGCCGCGGTCGCTCAGGATGATGAGGTTGATGCCGGCGTCGATGTGCAGGCCGGCCTGGCGGCAGACTTCATCCATCGCCTTCTCGAGGCCCTTGGCGCCGGACTTGGCGTCGAAGAGGGTCGGGATGGTGACGGACTTGAACTGGCCGTGGGCGACGTGGCGGAGCTTGGCGAGTTCCTCGTTGGTGAGGATCGGCGACTGGAGCTCGATCAGGTGGCAGCTGGACGGATTCGGGTCGAGCAGGTTGCGCTCAGGGCCGATCGTGGTGACGGAGGAGGTGACGATCTCTTCGCGGATACAGTCGATCGGCGGGTTGGTGACCTGCGCGAAGAGCTGCTTGAAGTAGTCGTAGAGGAGCTTCGACTTGTTCGACAGCACGGCGAGCGGGATGTCGGTGCCCATCGAGCCCATGGCTTCGACGCCATCCTTGGCCATCGGGACGAGCAGCTTGCGTTGGTCTTCGAAGGTGTAACCGAAGGCGAGCTGGCGCTGGACGGTGTTGCTGTGGGACGACGGGATGTCGGCGGGGGCGTCGGCGATGTCGGCGAGCTTGATGAGGTTCTTGTCGAGCCACTCGCGGTAAGGCTTCTGGGACGCGATCTTCTGCTTGATCTCCTCGTCGGCGACGATGCGGCCTTCTTCCATGTTCACGAGGAACATGCGGCCCGGCTGCAGGCGGCCCTTGGAGGCGATGTTGGCGGGGTCGATCGGGAGGACGCCGGCTTCGGAGCCCATGATGACGAAGTCATCCTTGGTCACGTAGTAGCGGGAAGGGCGGAGGCCGTTGCGGTCCAGGGTGGCGCCGATCATCGTGCCGTCGGTGAAGACGACGGAGGCGGGGCCGTCCCACGGCTCCATCAGGCAGGAGTTGTATTCGTAGAAGGCCTTCTTCTCCGGGCTCATGGATTCGTGGCCGTTCCACGGCTCCGGAATCATCATCATCATCGCCTCAGGCAGCGAGCGGCCGCCCATGACGACCAGCTCGAGGACGTTGTCGAACTTGGCGGAGTCGGAACCGTTGGGGTTCACGATCGGGAGGATCTTCGGGAGTTCCTTGCCGAACAGCGGGCTGGCCAGGAGGGGC
>CAINSX010000298.1 GCA_903853185.1 uncultured Opitutia bacterium | reverse complement strand
CCCTACCCATTGCATTCCTTGTCAACTTGCCAACTTTTCAACGGGTCAACTAACGGTGCATCTCCTCTGGTCAACCGGGCCTCTGGCTTCTTAGCATTCCCTGCATCCGAATACTCCAGCGAGAGACTTCTTCGATCTCGTCGAGGGAGACGGGGGCGGAATTAGCCAAGAAAGCGGTGAGAGCTTCGGCGTGGCCTTTGCCTCGGGCGGGACCGCCAAGCCAGGCGGGGAGCGCAGATGCGACAGGCAGATTCGTCGAGCGGAGTGATTTCCAGTTATCAATCTCCGCGGACCAACCTTCGCCGGCGACGTCGATGCGCTCCTTCGGAAGGTGCGCGGGTAAATCAGTGCGGTAGTTGAGCGCCGCGACGTCGCCGTTGGCGAATTTCATTTCGAAGCAGCCGCCATCCTGGCCATCGCCGTCGCGGGAGACCGCATGGGCCGAGACGATGGCGCACCCGGAGAGGAAATGGAGCAGGTCCACGAAGTGACAGGCTTCGCCGACGATGCGTCCCCCCCGCCCTGCTCGGGATCGAGAGTCCAATGGTTGGCGGGCAGGCGACCGGCGTTGATCTCGACGGTGAAACGCCTTGGACCCGATTTCGCGGCGAGCGCCGCCAGCAGGTGGATGGCGAGCGGGGCGAACCGACGATTGAAGCCAACGGCGAGAATGCCCGAAGATGAACGCGCGACGGCCATGGTCGCATCTAGGTCGGCTTCGGTCAGCGCGAGCGGCTTCTCGACCCAGACATTCTTGCCGGCCCGGAGCGCCGCGCGGACGAGTTCGCCGTGCTCAGCGTGGCGGGTGGCGATGAAGACCGTCGAGACCTTCGGGTCATCAAGCAACGCGGTCATGTCGGTGGTCGCCGTCGCAGCGGAACCGGCAAGCAGTTTGGCCGTCAGCCCGTTGGCGGAGGCGAAGACGGAAGGTGAAGTGCCTTGGCGGCGCAGCTCTGGCACGAGTACGCGGGAAGCGAAGTTGCCGCAGCCGATGATCCCGATACCGCCGGCAGTGCGGCTATCCCCATCCCCGCCCGGCAGCGTCCGGACAAGCGACTCGTTCGGGACGGAGTACTCGATAAGCAGACCGTAGGCGCCGGGGCGACGCAGGTCGTCGTAGATCTTCGGTGCGTCGGTGAACGGATGGCGCGAGGTGAGCAACGGAGCGACGTCCAGCTCGCCCGAAGCCATCAGCCCGAGGACTTCGTCGAAGTTGGCGCGGGCCGAAGAAGGATCGGACGCATCGGCGGAGCCGTAGGAACGTGAGACCTGGAAGGTCACCTCGTTCTCGTAGAAGTCGGCCCGGTTGAGCGTCAGGCCCGTCACACCGACGAGGACCACGCGTCCTCGACGACGGCAGAGGCGCGCGGCCTGGTTGACCGGCTCGTCGGAGGGAGTGCTGGCCGTGATGAGCACACCGGCCGCGCCGCCGGGAAGGAGCGTGGCAAGAGGGGCGCCCAATTCCGGGACCAAGGCGCCGGCCTGCTTGGCATCGGCGCGTTTCGCTTCGTCGGGATCGACGCCGACGACCGTGACGCCGCGGGCTCGCAGAAGACGGACGGCGAGCTGGCCGATCAGGCCGAGACCCATGACCACCACCGTCTCGCCGGGCCGCGCGTCGACGAGGCGAAGCCCTTGCAGCGCGACCGCCGCGAGCGGCGTGAAAGCCGCGTGTTCATCGGAGACGCCATCAGGGAGGCGCGCGGAGAAAGCTGGAGCAGCCGAGACCACTTCGGCATGCGGAGAATTTGAGACTACGCGGTCGCCGGCGGCGAAGCCGTGGACTTCGCCGGCATCGACCACCTGGCCGACGTGGCAGTAGCCGAGCGGGATCGGCTGCGCGAGTTTGCTGCGGACCGCGTTGAGCGTAGCGAAGAATCCCTCGGAGCGGATCTTGGCGAGCACCGCGCGGAATTTTTCCGGCTGCTGACGCGCCTTGCTGAGCCAGCCGCCGCGACCGAATTCGACCAGCATCCGTTCCGTGCCAAGCGACACCAGCGAGCGCGTCGCGCGGACGAGCAGACGGCCGCGCCGCGGACCCGGCGCGGGGACGTCGAGGAGCTCGGTGCGACCCGAGCCCAGATGTTGGACGATCTGGCGCAAGGTCAGGAAGAGGACCGTTCGGTCTCCGCAGACGACTGATCAGTGAGGCAGGTCATCGCCGCGGCCACGAAGGCCGCCGTGAACATCAGCGGCGTGAACCAGAAGAGGAGATCGACCCACGCATGGGCCATCATCAGCAGGAGCCCCAGCGCGAGCGGCACGGTCTCTGGGTGGCCCGCATGGAAGGCGCGGATGAGGCGGCGTCCCAGCCAGAAGAGGCCGGCGAAGACGGCGAGCAGTCCGACGATACCCCAGTCGGCCAGCATCTCGAGCCAGTCATTGTGCGCGTGGATGGCGCGGTAGAAGAGTTTGCCGTCCCGCTGGAGTTCTTTCTGCTGGGCCTGGTAAGGCGAAGAGATCCAGCGGTAGGAGCCGGCGCCGTAGCCGACCCAGGCGCGGCCGGTCCAGCCGCCATCGCTGATCAGCGACCAGGTTGCGCGGCGCAGCGGCGCGCGGTCATCCGTGCCCGCTTTCTGATAGGTGGCCGCCTTCATCTTGAAGCGCTCGAGGATCGGCTTCAGGTCGACGATGGCTAGGATTGCGGCGGCGCTGAGAAGCATAGCCGCCCCAGTGACGAGGATGATTTGCTTACGGGAACCGCGGGAGCCCGGAAAGCCGAAGTAATAGGCCAGCGGCAGCGAGAGGATAAAGAGCGCGAGGACGATGCCCACGCCGCCGGTGCTGTTGGTCAGGGCGACGAGCAACGCCAGCGCGAAGGCGAGGAACGCGGCGACAAGGTGGGGTCCACCCTTCAGCGTATTCTCGCCGGCGCGGCGGATGTGCCAGAACGTGAGCCCGAGCGCGAGGGCTGCATGCAGATACAGGTAGACCCCGGCGTGGTTGCGGCTCATGAACGTGCCGAAGCACGTCGTGTTATAAGGCACTGGGTAGCCGAGGATTGAACCGTTGGACTGCTGGTTCAGGAAGCCGAAGGCGCCGACCGCGCAGGCCATCAAGACCGTGATCCAAGCGAGCCAGACGTAACCGCGCCGGCGATGCAGGCCCACATGGAGGGAGCAGAACAAGAGCCAAGGCGCACCAAGGACCATCATCTGCCGCCAGGCGTTCATGGGCGGCTGCGACGTATCGGCGGCGGAGAATGGCGCGTTCAGGCCGGACGGCAGCCAATGTAGGTAAGGCAGCGGACGGATGTCGAACTTGCCCACGTCGATACCTGGCATGCCTTGCTTCGCCCAGAAGGCCTCGCGGTCGACGACGACGCCCCACGCGTTGAGATCCTGGACGACGAAATAGGTGAACAGCGCGACGCCGGCCCAGAACGGTACCGAGCGGAAGAGCTCGCGGCGTAGTTCGGCGGCCGGACGCGCGGTCAGGTCACGCGATAGCAGGAAGGCGGCGATGGATGAACCGAGGAAGGCGGCAGCCGGGAAGCAGACGTAATCGAGCCAGCGATAGGTCCACGGGTCGGCGCCTTCGAGGAAGGCGCCGACCAGCGCGAGAACTAGGCCGAGAAACCAGACAGCCATCGCAGCACGTTG
>CAINSX010000297.1 GCA_903853185.1 uncultured Opitutia bacterium | reverse complement strand
CGGCTTCAGGCGCGGGCTTGAGTCCGTTGGCGGCGAGCTTGGCGGCGACGAAGCGGTCGATGGGGTTCTTGGACCAGGTGGCGTCGGCGACTTCCGGTAGCGCAGCCTTTTGCGGAGCGACGAGCGACCAGTGCGGCTGCCAGGGTGCGCCTTGTTCAATCCAATGCTTGATGAGCGCGACCTCGGCGGGCTTGAGAGTCTTGTGCTCCTTGGGCGGAGGCATGACTTCTTCCTCGTCCTTGCTGATGATGCGCTGGAAGAGCGGGCTCTTGTCCGGCTGGCCCTTGAGGATGGTCGGCGGCTCTTCCTTGCCGTCCTTGGTCATACGCGGGGCGAAGAAGCCGGCTTCGGTATCGAGGCGGAGGCTCGCCTTGCGGGCGGCGGGATCCGGTCCATGGCAGTGGAAGCAGTTTTCGGCGACGATCGGGCGGATGTCGCGGTTGAACTGGATCTTCTCTTCGGCCGCGAAGGAGGCGGATACGAGGAAGGGCAGGAGCGCCAAGAGGGGCTTACGCATGGGGAAGGGGTTGGCTTGAATAAAAGGGGTTAACGGGGGAGGGGAAGCCGTATTCGGTCCTCCTGGGAATAAGAGTAGCGTCCTGAGCGGGTTGTTCCCCGCCTAGGTATTAATTACCACCCTCCTGGCGGGGTCGTTAGCCTAGAAATCCCAGCGCCGGGCCTTGGCTCCAGCAGGCTTTAATTCGACCCAGTCGATGTCGACGGCCTCGGAAGCGTGGGGGAGGTAAAGGCGCATGATCGCGGCCGCCCCCTTGTTGGGGAGGTCCACCGTGATATCCTGCCACTCTCCCGGCTTGGCCGAGTAGGGGAAGGCGATGATTTCGGCGGTCTTGCTGGCTGCCGTCGGCACGAGGTCGATATGGCCTTCGCCGCCGGTGGCGGTGCGGAGGCGGAAGGTGACCTTAGCCGGGCCAGTCAGGTTGGCGCCGATGCCAAGGAAGGGCGAGGGGCCGGTTCCCTTGGCGGTGAGGATGCTATCCTTGACCGAGGCGGCGCAATTGCGATTTTTCCACCCCATCAACGGATCCTTGGGCGTCGCGATGACTTTTCCGAAAGCGGGATTAAGCTTCGGAATCACCGCTTCGGTGTCCTTGAGGAAGTCGGTGATGAGTTCGTTGAGTTCTTTTACGAGCTCGGGCTTTTCCTTGGCGAGGTTACGGCGTTCGCCGAGGTCGTTCTTCAGGTCGTAGAGTTCGAGGTCATCCGATCCGTCATCATTGCGGGCGTAGAAGCGGAGGAGTTTCCAGTCGCCTTTGCGGACGTAGGTGCCGGCGTAGAAGCCGTCCATGACCGCGTCGCGCGCAGCGTTGCCGTGCGGGAAGTGGCAGAAGACTCGATCACGGGGCGAGTCCCCGCCGAGGAGCGCCTTGGACTGGTCGAGTCCATCGAGCTTGATGCCGTCATGTGGCTTCAGGCCGACGAACGAGAGCAGCGTCGGGTAGAAGTCGACGGTTTGGAAAAGGATGTCGCTGGTCGCGCCGGCCTTGGCCTTGCCGGGCCAGGCCAAGATAAACGGCTCGCGGGTGCCGCCCTCGTAAAGGGAGGCCTTGCCGCTGCGCAGCGGGAGATTGCTGGTGGCCGGGATGTCGGCATAGCCATCCGGGTCTGTCTTCTTGGGCGGGTAAGCGTAGCCGCCGTTGTCTGAATAAAACACGATGATCGTGTTGTCGGCGATGCCGGCGTCGTCGATCGCTTGCACGATACGGCCCACGCCGTCGTCCAGGGACTTTACCATCGCGGCGTACAAGGCGTTGTGCTGGGGGTTCTTCGGGTCGGCCTTGGACTTGAAGTGTTCGATGTAGTCCGCGCGGGCGTTCCACGGCGAGTGCACCGAGTAGGCCCAGTAGTTCAGGTAGAACGGCTTATCCTTGTGGGCGGCGATATACTTCGCGGCTTCCTTGGACATGCGGTCTTCAATGTTCACGCCGACATCATCAGTGATGGTGGGATCTTTGATGAATTTCCAGGGAGCAAGGTAGCCGCCACCGGGGCCAGCGGCGTTCGGTGCGTGCGGGAAGTCCGAATCAAAACCCTGGTCCATCGGCTCGTAGTGGTCGGCGGGCTTAAGGTTGTGACCGAGGTGCCACTTGCCGAAGTGCGCGGTTGCGTAGCCGGCTTCCTTGAGGGCTTCGGCGAGCGTGAAGTATTCCGGTTTTAGGCGGGAGACGCTGTTGGCGACAAGGAGGCGGGCGTTCGGGCCTTCCTTGGTGAGCTCCTTGTTGAGGTAGATCGGGTTGATGTGGCAGACTGGCGCGGTGATGCCGGTGCGCGCGGGGTATTGGCCGACGAGGATGCTTGAGCGTGTGGGCGAGCAGAGCGGGCTGGCGGCGTAGGCCTGCGTGAAGCGCGTCCCGCGCTTGGCCAGACGGTCGATGTTCGGGGTCTCGTAAAACGTGCTGCCGAAGCAGCCGAGGTCATGCGCACCGAGGTCGTCGGCGAGGATGAAGACCACGTTGGGCTTGTCGGCGGCGAGGGCCGCGAGCGGAGCGAGGAAGAGGGCGAAGAGGCGCATGGAGTGAAAGGGGATGAGGAGTAGCCTTATTTCTTTGCTTTCTTAGCCGCGGGCTTGGCGACCGGTGCGGTCGGGTCCTCGGTGATGCTACCATGCCACTTGGGGGCGACGTTCTGGGTATTCCACAAGTCCCAGAGTTTAATGAGCTCAGCTTTCTTCTCGGGGAATTGTGCGGAGACGTCGTGAGCTTCGCCGATGTCCTTGGAGAGGTCGTAGAGACGCCAGCCGCTCTGGGTCTTGGTGTCGAAGTCGCGCGCGTCGACAAGTTTCCAGTCGCCTTGGCGGATCGCCTTCTGCGGACCGAAGCGCCAGGCGAGCGTCGCGTGGGGCGCTGACTTGTTCTCGCCCTTCAGGTAAGGAAGCAGG
>CAINSX010000296.1 GCA_903853185.1 uncultured Opitutia bacterium | reverse complement strand
GGCCCAGATGACCGACTCTTCGTCGGCAGCAGCATGCCGATCCGCGACGTGGAGTGGTTCTACCATCCGCCCGGCCCCGGCCCCGAGATCCTGACCAACCGCGGCGCCAACGGCATCGATGGCACGGTCTCGACCGCGCTCGGCTCCTCGCTCGACGGCAAACGCACGGTGCTCCTCTGCGGCGACCTGACCTTCCTGCACGACAGCAACGCCCTGCTCTCCGCCTACGGCCACCGCGGCGACCTCACGGTCGTCGTGATCAATAACCAGGGCGGCGGCATCTTCAACCATCTCGCCGTGGCGAAGAGCGCCCGCTTCGAACAGCTCTGGGGCACACCGCAGGCGACCGACCTCGGTAAGCTCTGCGCCGCGCACAAGGTACGCCTTGATCTCGCCGACGACTGGAACGGTCTGCGTCGCCTGCTCGAGATCCGCGGCAAGGGCGTCCGCGTCATCGAATTCCGGACCGACCGCGAAGCCGACGCCGCCTGGCGCCAGAAGTCGTTCCGCTAATTCAGCCGAGAAACAGTATGGGGTCAGACCGCTTCTGAGCGATATCCGTCAGAAGCGGTCTGACCCCATACTAAAGATGCGGAATACATGAGGAAAACCATGGGCCTGCATCTGCGTTGCAAGACCATGGATGCCGGAGAATACTGTCCGTACAATCCACGCCGATTTTGATGAACCTCGCCCGACTGTTTCTTCTGCTCGCGATCAGCGGTGCACTTATTGCGGCCGATAAGCCTGCCGCGAAGAAAACGGCGGCCAAGGGCGATGAAAAGACCGTGGCCCCAGCTGAAAAGGCCGTCCCGCGCACCGAGCTCAAGGCACTGATCGCACCGGGTGCTTCGCTGAAATTCGATTTTCCTGAGCTGACCGTGGATCGTCACGGCGCGATGGCGGCCTGCAACCTGACGCTCCCGGCGGGTTACGAAGCGGCGAAGAAGTACCCGCTGGTCGCCTGGCTCGGCGGCGGCGAAGGCGGCAACAACCCGAGCGGCTCATTCCTGCCCGAGGGCGACTTCATCCTCGTCGGCCTCCCCTACCCCAAGGGCGCGAATAACCCTGTCCAGGCGAACATGGTCGGAGATTTCGCCAAGATCTGGACCTACCAACGCTTCATGCTGGATGAGATTGCGAAGGTCATCCCCAACATCGACAAGGCGCACTCAATCATCGCCGGCTTCAGCAACGGAGCTCACTCCATCGATGGCATGCTCCGCCTGAGCAGCGGCCCGAAGCTCACCGACTACTTCGGTATCTTCGTCTTCGCTGATGGCGGCGGCAGCACCTATACCTCGAAAGGCAGCCTGCCCGACCTCAAGGGTAAGTTCGCCTACGCCTGCTGGGGTGGAGAAAAAGGCTCCAACAAGCCTGCCACCAGCCAGCTCCCCAAGGCCCTCAAGTCAAAGGGCGCGACGGTCGTCGGCAGCGAAATGGCCGGCGTCGGCCACTCCTTCGCTGAGTCCGAGCACCCCAAGGTAGCTGAATGGCTGGCGAAGGTCGCTCTGGCTGGGCCGGCGAAGAAGTAGGCCTAGAAGTAGGCCTTCAGGAATTCGGCTTCGGTCGCGGACAACGGCGACTCGCCGGTCGCCATGGCCGGAGTCGGCAGGAAGTGCTGATGCTCGGGCGGCAGGACGCAGAAGCCGAGGCGCTCGTAGATCGCCGGTTTGATCTCGGAGAAGAGCACGAAGCGAAGGTCCGGCTGGGCGAAGCGATGCAGCTCCATGACG
>CAINSX010000295.1 GCA_903853185.1 uncultured Opitutia bacterium | reverse complement strand
CTCAAGCGCGACCAAATCAAACTCGTCGGCCAGATGGCCTCGGCCAAGGCCTTTGAAGTCCCCAACGGAAATAGCACGGTGATGCTCGGCGTCATCGACCTCCCGGCTTTCTACGGCAAGAACCCTGACGGCTCCGGCTCAAGCCCCTCGGCCGATATCGAGCAGCTCATCACCAAACTGAAGGCACTCGGCATGAAGGCCCTTATCATGGACCTCCGCAAGAATGGCGGCGGACTGCTGACCGAAGCGGTCGACATCTCCGGCCTGTTCATCCCGAAGGGTTCCGTCCTCCAGGTGCGCGACAGCCAAGGCCGCTCCGAAGACTACCGCGATGAAGACGAGAAAGTGGCCTGGAACGGCCCGCTGATCGTGCTGACCTCCAAACTCTCCGCTTCCGCCTCCGAGATCTTCGCCGGCGCGATGCATGACCACCGCCGCGCGATCATCGTCGGCGACACCACCACCCACGGCAAGGGCTCGGTCCAGAACATCATCGAGCTGAGCCGCTTCGATAAGAACCTTAAGTCCGCCGTCAAGGTGACCATCCAGAAGTGGTACGCCCCCAGTGGTTCCTCCATCCAGCTCAAGGGCGTCCCGGCCGATATCGTCGTGCCGTCCGTCTACTCGGTGCTGCCCGTCTCCGAAGCCGACCTCGATCGCCCCCTGCCCTGGGATTCCGTCACGCCGACGCTGACCAAGCCCGACGAAGGCGAGTGGCTCAAGGCGAAGCTTTCCGACGACCTGATCGCGCAGCTCGCCGCCGGCTCCGCCCGTCGCCAGTCCGAGCTCCCGGAATTCCTGACGCTGTCCCGCACGATTGATTGGACGAAGAGCCGTCAGGTCCGCAAGGACGTGTCCCTCTCGCTCGAGCAGCGCCGCACGGAGCGCAAGGACGACCTGGAATTCCGCGACCAGATTCGCCGCGAACTCTCCGACTACGCGAAGAAGGCCTTCAAGGTCAGCGACGTGAAGCTCGATGCCGCCATCGAACAGGACAAGAAGGATGGCGCCGGCGCGGCCGCGAAGAGCAAGAAGGCCAGCCGCATGCGCGACCCCCTCGAAGACGATGATTGGCCGGAGTATGACATCCAACTCCAGGAAGCGGTGCGTATCGCGACCGACTGGACCGGCCTGCTCCCAGGTGCATCGGTTGCCGCCGCCGCCGAGACGAAGAAGAAGTAAGCCTGCGGCGGGGATCCGCTGGCATGGTGAACTGCTGCGAAGCAAATAGAGGCCGCCCACCCAGGCGGCCTTTTTGTTACATGCACAACGAGGTAGGGCCGAGCATCCCTGCTCGGCCGCGCCCGCCCAAGGATGGCCAGCCCTACATGGGAGAGGTGTTAGCGGTCAGCGGATGGCGGCTGGTATATCAAAACCCGCCACCAGCCACCCGGGGCTGCCACCCGCCACCTGAAATACATACCTCCGCGTCGCAGCGTGCCAGCAGACCCCCTCGCGACGGTGTCGCGCATGCTTCGCAGCAGTTCCCCCATGCAAGCAGACCCCCATGGCATGCTGTTTGATTTGCCGACCTCCTGCCCTGCCGACAACCTGACGCCATGCTCTCCCCCGAAGCACTGACCTACGGCACGCTCCTGGTGACAGGCTTCCTGATCCTCCGTCGCTCGCGTCGCGCCGGCCTTACCCTACGTCGCCAACACGGCCTCATCGACGGCCAGCCGGTCCAGCTCCACACGCTCACGAACGCCCGCGGGATGGAAATCTCGGTCAGCGAGTTCGGCGCCACGCTCACGTCCATCCGCATCCCTGATGCCCATGGCCGCCTCGGCGAAATCACCCTCGGCCTGCGCTCTCTCGAGGACTATGTCGCCGGCAATCCCTTCCTCGGCAGCACCGTAGGCCGCTACGCCAATCGCCTCGCGAACGGCCAGCTGACCATCGACGGCCGTACCGTCGCGCTCGCGCAGAACAACAACGGCAACCATCTGCACGGCGGCCTCCGCGGCCTTGATAAGCGCATCTGGAAATCCGAAGCGATCCGTAGCGCCGACGCCTCAGCGGTCCGCCTGACCTACGTCAGCCCCGATGGCGAAGAAGGCTACCCGGGCACGCTCAGCGTGACGGTCACCTACACCCTGCCCGACGACTACGACGAGCTGAGCATCGACTTCGCGGCG
>CAINSX010000294.1 GCA_903853185.1 uncultured Opitutia bacterium | reverse complement strand
CTTGACCTTATCGGCGACGCCCCTTGTAGTTCCCCGTGGCCACGAAGCTCCTGCTCCTCGACTGTGATTCGACCCTCTCGTCCATCGAAGGAATCGACGAACTAGGCCGCCTGCGCGGACCGGAGACCTTCAAGGCTGTCGAAGACATGACCAACGCGGCCATGGACGGCGGCACGCCGATGGAAGCCATCTTCGCCAAGCGCCTCGACATCATCAAGCCGACCAAGGCCGAACTCGAAGCGATCGGCGAGCAATACATCGCGACCGTCGAGCCAACCGCCAAGGCCACGCTGGATCAGCTCCGCGCCGCCGGCTGGAAGATCGCCATCGTCAGCGGCGGCTTCACCCAGGCCATCCTCCCGCTCGCCGCCTTCCTCGGCATCGACCGCGTCGAAGCGGTCATCCTCCGTTTCAACGCCGACGGCTCGTACGCCGGTTTCGACGAGTCTTGCCCCACCTGCCGCTCCAAGGGCAAGAACATCGTCGCCCGTCGTCTCCGCGCCGAACACCAGGCTACGCAGGTCATCATGGTCGGCGACGGCGCCAGCGATCTCGAGGTCAAGGGCGACGCCGATAAGGTCATCGGTTTCGGCCGCTACGCCGTCCGCGCCAAGGTGAAAGCCGGCGCCGATGCGTTTATCACGTCGCTGGATCAGTTGCCGGGCGTGGTCTGAACCCGGTGGTAGATGCAGGTGCAAAGGTGCAAATCGGCGCCTTAGGCGCCTGTGCAAACGTGGAAAGGTGAGGTGATGATCGAGGTAGGGTATCTCACCCAAAGGGAGACCGGAAACCGGATGATTGGCTGGGGATATAATGCCCGCAGCTTACATTCCGGTTTCCGGTCTCCCTTTGAGTTCGTCTCTCTACCTTGGGTAGGGACGTGATTGCCATCACGTCCGTTCGCGGACGGACATGCGACTTCATCGCGCTTAGCAAAGACCCTACGGCTCCCCACCTCCGGTCTCGAACGGCGGTGATGGCAATCACCGCCCTACCCCATGCACCCGAGCCAATTCTCCCGTTTCGGGCCTCCCCTTAAGTTCACACACCTGCCTTAAACGCCGATAACCCAATGTTCATAATATTAATATGACTCCTGGCCTCCAAATGTCCTCATTACCATTGCGTAACAGGGGGGTGAGGGTCACTGCCATCGAGTGAACACCCTAAAAACTGCCTTCCTCCTCGCCGCCGCGGCGACCGCTACCCAGCTCAACGCGACCACATATAACATGCTGTGGTCCGGCGCGGCCTTCGGAAACGCTGGAATGGCCACCGGCACCATGGATTTAGACATTACGGGGAAAAATTTAACTCGATTCGATTTCTTCTCAACAGGAGCGGGGCTTAACTCCATCAGCATCACCGTAAGCGGAACTGGAACTGCCCGCGACGGTACCTACTCTCTTGCCGGAGGACAAATAGTTGGCGTTGTCTTTGGTGCCTACAATCACCGTGCTAACTTAACCCAAGAGATGGTAGCCCAAGGAGGCGGCACGTTCAACGGCTGGCTTCACGTCGAGGGAAATTTGAGCGATGTGACTGATCCAATGGCCAACGGAGCCATTACTAACTCCACTTACAATCCACTGCTCAAACTCACCTTCCTCAGCGTCGGCCCCACCGGCGTCTCCGACGTCGCCACCTGGCTGTCCTCGATCAACGACCAGAACCGTGTCTACAACGCCGGCGTGACCCTCGCGGGCCTGCCGCTCGAAGGTGCCCACCACCGTCCGATGTTCTCCTTCGACCGCATGGGTAAGGAATCCCAAGCCTGGGCGACCGGTGACTTTGGTTCTTCTTCCCGCACCCGCGACGTCCACGTGACCACCGGTGAAGCGGGCGTCAATTGGAACGTCGGTAAGACGGGCCTCATCGGCTTCGCCGCCGGCCATGGCGAACAGAACGCCGACCTCGCCTTCAACGGCTCCTCCACCACGAAGGGCGACTACGCCCTCGTCGAGTACGACTACCGTCCGGAAGGCACGCAGTGGATCGTGTCCCTGCTCGGCATGATCGGCTCCTGGGAAGCCAAGACCAACCGTGGCTACACCAGCGGCGCCTCCACCGACTTCTCCTTCGGCGTCGCTGACATCATTAGCCGCTCCGCCCGTCTCCGTGTCGACGCTCCTACCCTCGTGACCTACGGCGGCTTCGGCTTCGCGCCCTATGCCTCCTACTCCGTGACGCAGACCGTCGTCGGCGCCTACGCCGAGACCGGCGGCGCCTTCCCCGCCTCGTTCGACGCACAGTCCCATAACG
>CAINSX010000293.1 GCA_903853185.1 uncultured Opitutia bacterium | reverse complement strand
TGCGTACCATGGCAGTGAGGTTAGGTTGCGGGGACTCTACCCGCCATGCCCCACCGCACAAGCGCAGATTCTGGCCCCCTCACCCTCTTCGTCTGCACCGGGAACTTCTACCGTAGCCGCCATGCCGAGGCCCTCTTCAACTGGCATGCGGCCCGCATGGGACACCCCGCCCGGGCCTTCTCCCGCGGCCTCCTGACCTCCCTAGTGGCGGATGAACCGACCCTCATTTCCCGGGATACCGAAAAGCGCCTCCGTGAACTCGGCATCCCCCTCGACCTGACGGGCCCGGCGCCCACCCAGCTCCGCCGGGAGGACCTGGAACGGGCCCATCGGACCATCGCTTTAAAGAAGGATGAGCATCACGCCATGATGCTCCAGTCGCACCCGGAGTGGGCCGACCGCATCGAGTATTGGACCGTGCACGACATCGACTACGCCCATCCGGACGACGCCCTGCCTCAGATCGAGGCGAAGGTCCTCGAACTGATCCAGGGACTGCAGTCCTAAGCCGAAGGGCTTAGGCGGCCGAACCGGCGTCGGCGCGACGCAGCGTCTCGAGATGCGAGGCCGCCTGATTGAGCAGGCCACGCAGTTCGACCATCGTTTCCTGGGCCACTTCGGCCTTGGTTGCGGCGGCTTCCTTGAGGGCTTCGGCGCGGAGCGCGAGTTCCTTGGCGAGCTCGTGGGCGGCGGCAATCGTCTTGGCCTTGAGTTCGCGGGAGCGGACATCGAGGCGGGCGGCGAGGGAGTCGATATCGCGACCGAGGGTGCGGCTCTTTTCCTTGAGCTCAGCCGCCATGATGCGGGAATCCGGCACGCGGCGCAGGTCTTCGGTCAGGCCGACCTTGGAGAGCGTCCAGATGATCCACTTGGTGGGATCGAACTGCCAGGGCTTCACGCCGTTGCGGTAGTCGTGCTGGAATTCGTGGTGATAGTTATGATAGCCCTCGCCGAAGGTGAGGAGCGCAACGGCGCCGCTGTCACGGGCGCTGTGGTCCGTGGAGTAAGGCTGGCGGCCGATCATGTGGCAGAGCGAGTTGATGCAGAAGGTGCCCTGCTGGACAACGACCGTGCGGAGCAGGCCGGCGATGAGGAAGGCGGCGAGCGCGGTCATCCCGGGGTTGCTGTAGCCCATGAGCAGGGCGTAACCATAACCGAGGGCAGCCGGGCAGACGAAGCCCACGAAGGCCCCGATCCACTGGACGTAGCGGTGCTGCCACATGACGAGAGGGTCGGCCTCGAGGTCCTTGACGTTGGTAATAGGGGCCGGCGGCTTTAAGCGGAAAAGGAGCCAACCGATATGGGCGTAAAAGAAGCCTTTGGAGATATCGTAGGGGTCTTCGTCTTCATCCACGTGCTTGTGGTGGATACGGTGGTCGGCGCACCAATCATGGGCCGAATTCTCGAAAGAGGCGGCGCCGAAGAGCAGCACGAAGAGCTTCACCGGCCACTTGGCCTTAAAGGAAATATGAGAAAACAGGCGATGGTAACCCAGGGTGATGCCGAAGCCGGTCGCGTAGTAATAGAACACGAACAGGGCCCAGATGAAGGCCCAGCCGTGCACCTTGTTGGCGGCGTCAGCCGGGAGGCTGAACTGGGTCCAGAGGAACCAAGGCACGACGGTCAGCGAGAGGAGGGCCGTTCCGATGAGGAAGGTGGAGGTCACCCACTCGATGCGGTAGATAGGGAAGTTTTTGAACTTCATAGTAGGGGGAGAAAGTAGACCAACCCCCCCTTGAGGCGAGAGCAATCAACCGCCCTAAAACGCGTAAAAAGCGGTTCTTAATTCGCTTTTTCCGTAACCTTATTACCGTAATTGACGCGGAACCGATTCGCTTAGTCGCGACGACGGCGACCGATCGAATTCTTCACCGGGATGATCCGCACGGGTTCGCGCGTCTTGATCCAGAGGTCGCTCTCCTTGAAAAGTTTTCCGGAGATGCTCTGCACGGCGTCACCGAAGGACTCGACCGGCACGCGCTGTCCCTTGGGAGATTCGTTGAAGGCCTTGGCGACGTCGACGATCTTGGCGGAGACTTCGGTGGGATCGTCGTCCTCAAGCAGCTGGACGACCCAACCGGTGAGATCCTTGGGCAGGCCGTCCTCAGGTTCGCTGACCAGGACGAGCATCTGCTTCTTGGCCGGCTTCTCGCGCTCGACGGCGTCCTCAGCCACGACATCGCGCAGCTGGTTGAGAATCTCGGCGGCGAGGCGTACATCGACGCCGTTCGACTTCAGGATCTTCTGGACGGTTTCGAGGTCTACTTTGGCCATAGGCCCCCAAGAGACTCCAACCACCCCAGCGAGGGAAGCCGGAGTTATTCGCAACCCGGCCGGAGGCCGCCAATCAAAGGGAAACCGGAGGCCGGATGATTAGCTGGGGGCATATTATCGGGTGCCGGGTGGCGGGGGCATTCGTTCGCCGCAGGGCGAACCCAGGTAGGGGCACGATTTATCGTGCACTCCGCCACAGGAGGGCGCGGCGAAGCCACGCCCCTACCCTCGGCCGCCCTGCGGCGGCCCGCACCACCCTTCCCGGTCTCCGGTCTCCCTTTGAGTTTATCACCCCTGCCACCCGCCACCCGTAACGGCATCATCTATTCAGTCCTCCATGCAGTCCTCAATGCAGTCATCGACCCAGTCCTCCATTCAGCCCTCCCTTGCCTCCCTCCCTCCTTTCCCTCTTAACCCCCCTCGTGCCGGAACATACCAAAGTCATGGGCAAGGAATGGGCGGACGCCCGTCGGGCGGCCAACGTGGCCCGCCTGGCCGCGACCTTGAGCACCGCCTTGGCCGGCCGGACGGACATCACCTTCGAGCTCGGCTGCGGTCATGGCCACTGGCTCGCCGCCTACGCCGCCGCGCATCCCGGCGAATTCTGCGTGGGCATCGACCTGATCACCCACCGCGTCGAGCGCTCCGTGCGCAAGCAGACACTGGGTAAACTGGACAACGTTATCTTCCTGAAGGCCGAGGCGACGGAGTTCCTCGAAGCACTCCCGCCCGCCGTCGTCCTCCGCAAGATCTTCATCCTCTATCCGGATCCGTGGCCAAAAAAGAAGCACCACAAGCACCGCTTCATCCAAGCGTCGAGCCTCGACCTCCTGGCCCAGCGCGCCGCCGCCGGCGCACGCCTGCACTTCCGCACCGACGACGCGGATTACTTCGAATGGACGCGCACGCTCCTTGCCGAACACACCGCGTGGAACCTTAAGACGGAAACCACGTGGCCATTCGAGCAAACGACGTTCTTTGAAGAGCGCATGACGGCGAAGCGGGATCTTGAAGCGGAAAGAGTGCCGTAAAATCACCATTTTGTGCCGATTGCTAGGGTGTTCTTTCCCTTGCGTCTCCACCTTTCATAAGTTGTCATAAATGCTGTGAAGTCCTTCCGTCACACACGCATCACGTTTACCATCGGTCCGGCCACGGAGTCGGAGGCCCAACTGGAAGCGATCATCCACGCCGGGGCCAATGTGGTCCGCCTCAACATGGCCCACGCCGACCACGCCTGGGTCCGCGCCACCGTGGAACGCGTCCGCAAAGTCAGCCTCCGCATGAAAAAGGAGCTGGCGGTGATGATGGATATCAAGGGCCCGGAAATCCGCACCGGCGCTCGCAAGGAGGCCACCCAGCTCACCGTCGGACAGCTGGTCGATGTCACGGGCGACGAAACCACCCCGGCGGACGGCGAAGTCCTCGTCATCCCCACCAATTACCCGAAGATGATCAGCGCTGTGCCCGTGGGCGGCGTGGTCCTGGTCGACAACGGCCTCATCCAACTTCGCGTCCTCGAGCAGAAGAAGGACCGCCTCCGCTGCAAGGTCGAGCAGCCCGGCCCCCTCGGCAGCCGCCGCCACATCAATCTTCCCGGCGTCAAGGTCGACCTCCCTGCCCTCACCGACAAGGACCGCGCCGACGTCGCTGTCGGTTGCGAAGTCGGCGTCGACTTCTACGCCCTCTCCTTCGTCCGCGAAGCGGCCGATGTCTACGCCCTACGCACCTTGCTCGCCCAGCATGAGTCGAAGGCCCACATCATCTCGAAAATCGAGGACCAGTCCGCGATCGAGCACCTCGGTTCGATCCTTGAGGCCACCGACGCCTTGATGGTCGCCCGCGGCGACCTCGGCATCGAGATCCCTTACGAGACCCTACCGCTCATCCAGCGTCGCGCGGTCGCCATGGCCATCGCCTGCCGCAAGCCGGTGATCGTCGCCACGCACATGCTCGAGTCGATGATCCAGAACCCGGTCCCGACCCGCGCCGAAGTCACCGACGTCTCCAACGCCGTGCTCGAGATGGCCGACTCGGTCATGCTTTCCGGCGAGACCACCACGGGCAAGCACCCCATCCGCTGCGTCGAAGTGATGACCCGTATCGCCAAGACGACCGAGAACGAACTGCCCCGAGTGCTCTCGCCAGAGCAGCCCAATGAGACCCCGAAGATCAAGCTCCTCCGCGCCGCCGCTGGCCTCGCCCAGGATCTCGGCCACACGGGTATCATCGCATTCACGCGCAATGGCGACGTGCCCCGTACCCTTTCGTCCCTCCGCTCGGTCGGCTGCCCGATCTACGCGTTCATGGAAGAAGAACATGTCCACCGGAAGATGAGCCTCCTCTGGGGCGTCGAGTCTTTCCAGATGAAGTTCGAGCCCAAGGCCGAGGACAACATCACGCTGGCGCTCATCCGCCTACGCGACGAAGGCTACTGCGTGCCTGGCCAGATGCTCGTCATCGTGACCAACGTCATTCTTGGTCCGACCGTCATCGATTCCGTCCAGTTGCGCTGCGTTCCGCCGATTGAAGCGCCGAAAGCATAACGCTTTCGCGCGGGGATCTGCTGGCAGGGTGAACGGCTGCGAAGCAGTTGCCTTGGGTAGGGTCGGGACCGCGTCACGACATAGCTGTATCGGGTAGGGATGCGATGACATCGCATCCGCCTGTCTGGATACATGAACTCAAAGGGAAACCGGAGACCGGATAATTGGCGGGGCGCACATAACTTCGGGTCCCAGGTCTCGGCTACAGGAGCCGGGTTCGGGCTTTCAGGTTCGGGTGCGGGAATCAGGCCCGGGACCTGTACCCGAACCTGAACACCTGAACCTATTACCCGACGGCCGAGACCAGGGACCTGAAAATGAATCTGCCGGTGCATCCTTTCCGGTTTCCGGTCTCCCTTTGAGTTAACTGTCTCGGGGTAGGGCCGAGCATCCCTGCTCGGCCGCGGCCAACCAAGGATGGTTGGCCCTACCAATTAGATCTGAAAATACCTTCGCGCCAGCGCCTGGGTGCCGGAATCGCCTTCACCCGCGGCGACGACATCGCCGTAGAGCTTAGCCGCGAGCTCGAGTCCCGGGAGCCTGAT
>CAINSX010000292.1 GCA_903853185.1 uncultured Opitutia bacterium | reverse complement strand
GACCTGGCCGGCGATGTTGCGCAGCGTGATCACGCCGTCGGCCTCGTTGGTGACGAAGCCCATCTGCGCGGTGCCGTCCTTGAGGTCGAACTGGAAGGTTTGGAAACCTTGGGCGACGACCTTGTTCGGGTAGAGCACGGACTCCACGAGGTATTCGCGAGGGAATTTCGCACCGGCGGCACCGAGGTCGGGCCCCTTCTGTTCGGCGGCGAGATCGACGGCGTGACAGGCGACACAACCCTGCTTGGTGAAGAGCTGCTGGCCCTGCTTCACGTTACCACGACCCTTGAGGGTGGCCTTGGTGACATCGGCGAGGTCGAGCTGCGCGATCTTTTTACCCTTACGGGCGAGCGCCTTCTTGCCGGCATCAAGCGCGGCCTTCGCGGCGTTGTTCTGGAGGGAGTTGTCTCCCTTCATGCCCTCCTGCAGCTGCTTGTCGAAGCCCGTCAGGCCGAGGTCAGCGATGGCGTAGAAGAAGCCGAGGTCGCGGGGGTTCTTATTCACGAGGCCCTGCACCTGCTTCTTCTGGTCAGGCTTGGACAGCGGGCTGTTGAGCACGTTGAAGAGCGCCTTCCAAAGGATCGTCGAGGTGGCGTCGTCGGCGCCGTCGGCAAGCGAGCGGAGCTTACCGACCTGCTTGAAGCGCTCGGAGTCGTAGATGAATTCGTTGACGAGCTGGATCGCTTCGCCGGGCGCGGTCGCGTCCTTCGCCCAGGCGCCGAGGATCTTCAGGCGGCTCGGGAAATAAGGGTCACCCTTATCGCCTTGGGCGATGTCGATCACATGGAGCGCGTTAAAGCAGTCGATGCGCTGCTTCCAGGGCAACTTGACCTGGAGGGCGGCGTCGGTGAGCAGGAGCACGTCGGCCGGACGCAGGGTCTGCGAAGCCAGCGCGAGGCGCAGCGGGTCGAGGCCTTCGAGCTTGAGGTCGGTGATCGCGATCCGGTTCTTGGCGAGGATTTCGAGCGAGGCGATGCGCAGCTTGCCCGGCAGTTTGGCGTAGGCGGCTTCGATGCCTTGATGGATGCGCGGCGTGGCGGACCAGGCGACCGGTTCGAAATACGGGCCACGATCGTCGGGGCGGGTGCTCCACCAATCGCTGTAGTTCCAGGGCTTCTCGACGTGGTAGAGGCGGGCGAGGGCGGAGACCGCGCCGAAGCGGACGGCATCATCACCGCTCAAGCTGAGCGCGATCAGCCCGTCGACGGCTTCATCGGAGTGGATGCCCTGGATGGCACGGAAGGCGACATTACGCTGGGCCGGATCGGCGATCGCGGCGAGGCAGGCCTGGGCGTTGCCGAGGCGGGCGAGCGCAGCGATGGCGGTATGCGGCAGACGGTAGTGTTCGCCTTCGGCGAGCTTGGACTCGTCGGCGGGCCACTTACCGGCGGCGGCGAGGATGGCCGAAGCGGCATCTTTCGCGCCGAGGCGCTGGAGGCCGATGATAGCCTGGAGGCGGACGCGCGGGTCAGCGTCGCGCAGGGAGTCGACGAAGAGCTGCACGGGCACGCCTTCGAGCTGCGTGCTACGGTCGGCGAGCGCGCGCAGGGCGAACTCGCGGACGGCGGCGTCCTTAGCGAGGTCGACGAGTGCGGCGTTGGCCTTGGCGCCGATCAGCTGCTTGTAGGTGAAGATCGCGGCAACGCGGGAGTAGACGTGCTCCGAAGCGGACTGCGCAATCGCGAGGACGGGCTCGGCGAGCTCGGCCTTATTGCGATCGATGATCTGACGCTGGGTCTCGAGGCGCTGGACGGCGGACTTCGAGGAGAGCTGCTTCACGAGGTCGGCGTCGGAGAGCTTGGTGACGTCGACGTAGACGTTGGGCTTCACATCCTTAGCGGTAATGAGCTGGACGGTGCCGTTCGGGTAGTAGATCGGCTCTTCGACTTCCTTGCCGTCCTTCATGACCTTCTTGGTCTGGGGCTTGCCTTCACCCAGGTACTTGAAGCCGCCGCCGCGCCAGTCGGAGAGGAAGAGGCGGGAGTTGCCGTCGACATCGACGTCAGTCGCGCGTGCGACCTTCTCAAAGGAGTCCTGCTGCTCAACGAACGTGGCTTCGAAGCGCTTGATCGGGTGATGGTACAGCTCGCCGCGGGTCCAGTCGCAGGTGAAGAGCGACTCGCCGTAGTTACCAGGGAAGCCGGGCTCGCTCAGGTAGAGACCACCCGTGCCGGAGCCGCCGCCGTGGTCGGCGAGGGGATGGGCAATCTCGTCGGCGAAGTTCTTATACAGACGCGGGTAGCCGGGATTAGCCAGCGAGGTGAAGTGGTGGAAGCGCGTGTTCCAGCCCTTGCCGTCGTTGGTGTTATCGCGGGAGAAGAGGTCGAGGGTCGGGGAGATCGCGATGTCGCAGATGTTGCGGGTCATCTCGGTGTAGATCTCGAGTTCGGTGCCGTCCGGGCGAACGCGCATCACGCCGCCACCGTAGAGGGTCACCCGCTTCTTGTCGCCGAGGCCAATGGCGCCGTCCTTATCGCGCAGGAGGCCCGCGCCGAAGTCGCCGACGGCGATGTAGAGCCAGCCGTCGATGCCCATGCGGGTACCGTTGGTGGTGTGGTCAGCGCCGCGCGGGTGCTCGATGCCGCCGCCGAGGCCGTCGACGAGCAGGGTGCGCTCGGTGTTATAGTCGGCTTTGCCGTCGCCGTCCTTGTCCTGGAACTTAGAGAGGAAAGGCGGGTGGACGAGGTAGAGGACGCCGCCGACGAAGTGGCCACCGCGGGGGCTCTCAACCTTGGTGTATTCGATCACCTGGTCGGCGACGCCGGCACCCTTGGTGTCGCGGGCGATCAAGATGCGGCCCATGCCCGGGGTATGACCGAGCGAGCCGTTCTTGTCCGAGGAGACGTAGAGGTCGCCATTGGCGGCGGCCGACAAAGCGGTCGGATAGATTTCAGGTTCCTGGGCGTTGCCGAGGAACTCGCGGATGACGAACCCTTCCGGCACGGCCTGAGCGGCGGCGGCAAAAAGGAAGAGCACAAGGGATGAGCGAGGCATGGGGATGCGGGGTAAGGGCATAAGATGTAGGCGGGACGGGCTTTGTTCCAAGCGGGAAGCGACGGCCGGGGCCATCTTAGCGACTTGCCCGTCCGCCCCGGGGGGCTAACCCTCGTGCCATGGCCCTTCCGGTGCTCAAGTTCTTCCCCCGCCCGAGGGAACTGACCCTCCGTGGGGGCTGGCTCAAGGTGCCCCCCCTCCCCCACCCGACCGCCCTCTTTATAGAGAGCCTGCCGTCGACGATGGAAGAAGCCCGCGCGACCCTGGCCGATTCGGCCGACGGCGCCTGCCGGATCGTCCACCAGCCCGCGTGTGGAGCCGAAGGCTATCACGTCGAGATCCTCTCCAGCGGTATCCGCCTCAACGCCGGCGACGCACCCGGCGTGCTCTACGGCGCGCAGACCCTCCGGCAGATCGCCGAACAGTATCCCGACGAGCTGCCGCACCTCGTCATCATCGATTCGCCCGACCTCCCCGTGCGCGGCTTCATGATCGACGTTTCGCGCACGCGCGTGCCCACGCAAGCCGAGCTCCTCGACCTCGTCGGCGCGCTCGGTCGACTGCGCGTTAACCAACTCCAGCTCTACATCGAACACACGTTCGCGTTCCCTGGGCACGAAGACCTCTGGAAGGACGCGTCACCGCTGACACCGGCGGAAATCCGCGAACTCGACGCCGCATGCGCGCGGGTCGGCATCGAGCTCGTCCCGAACCTCAACACCTTCGGGCACATGGAGCGCTGGCTGCGTCACCCTCGTTACCGTGCGATGGCCGAATGCCCCGAAGGCTGGATTCACCCGCTCACCGGACAGTTCAAGGAATTCCCGGGCACGCTCCGTCCCGATCAGGCTTCCGTCGACTTCGCGGGCGCGATGCTCGACGGCTACCTCCCGAACTTCCGCAGCCGCCAAGTGAATATCGGCGGCGACGAGCCGTGGGAGCTCGGCCAAGGCTTCAGCAAGCAGGCCGTCGCCGAACGCGGCAAGCACCGCGTCTACCTCGATCATCTTAAGAAGTTATGTGCACTGGGGCGCGACCGCGGCCGCACCGTGCAGTTCTGGGGCGACATCCTCCTGGAAGACCTCGCGCTCGCGCAGGACGCGCCCGGCGACGCCGTGCCTGTCGTCTGGGGTTACGATGCCGGCCATCCGTTTAAGGAACAATGCGGACGCCTCCGCGAATTAGGCCGCACCTATCTCGTCGCGCCCGGCACAAGCGCGTGGCAGAGTTTCACCGGCCGGCTCGATAACGCGCTGACCAACCAAGCCGAGGCCGTCAGCGCCGCCGTGCGTCACGAAGCGCGCGGCATCCTGCTCACCACCTGGGGAGACAACGGCCACCACCAGCCATGGCCGACGTCGTGGCTGCCCATGGCGGCCGGTCTCGCGCAAGCCTGGGGCTTCGCCGCGAACGCTAAAACCGATTTCGCCGCCGGGTGTGCGGTCCTCGGCGGCCTTTCCATCGCGGAGGGCCAGATCGTCGCCGCCGCGCTCACCCAGCTCGGCACGCTCGATGGCCAAATCGCCAAGGCAAACCGCAACAAGAGCCTCACCTGGGATTTCCTTACCGCCAAGCCCGACGCCCTTGCGAAGTTCACCGACGGCGTCACGGCGGCGGAAATTGCGGCGTCGCAGTCGCACCTCACGGAAGCCAAAGCGCTGGTCGCGAAGATTGCCGACGCGACTATCCGGGAGGAATTAATGCTGGGCGCCCGCCTCGCCGGGGCTGGCCTGCGCCGCGCCGCCGGCCAAGCGATCACCGCCGAAGAACAGACCCGTCTTAAGAAGGAATATGAAACCGTGTGGCTGCGTCGGTCGCGACCAGGCGGATTAAGCGAAAGCGTCGCGGGCTTGTTCGGGTAGGGCCGCGCGACGCGCGGCGGGGACCTGCTGGCACGCTGGCATGCTGCGAAGCAGTCGCGTCGGCGGCGCAAGGGGGGCATGCTGGCATGGTCAAGGAGTTCGGGATATCCATTCAGCCCTCCGTCGGCCTGCCTATCCAGTTGCCTCTGCCTGTCGGCGGCAACAACCTGACTCACCCCGCCGACCGTGGAAAGCCTCCGCCCATTCTTCCGTCATGCCGCGCTGATCGTCGGCGGAGCAATCATCCTTTCCGCCCAGGCGCTGCCGCCGATCGTGGTCCCGAAGCCGCCGGCCAACGTCTCGCCGGACGCCCTCTTCGCCGGTACGGTCCCGAAGATCGAGCTATATATCTCCAAGGAGAACATCGATAAGCTCGCGAAGAACCCGCGCGACTACGTCACGCTCACGATCAAGGAGCCCGGCGTCGTCAACCTGGAGAAGTGTTCGGTGAAGCTGAAGGGCTCCGCCGGCAGCTTCCGCCAGATCACCGAGGACCGGCCGGGGTTCTCGCTGCGCACGGCCAAGGCGAAGAAACACCAGGAGTATCGCGGCCTGACCAAGTTCCAGCTGAACAACTGCGCCCAGGACGGCACGATGCTGCTCGAGATGGTCGCCGGCGAGATGGCCCGCCGTTCCGGCGTCCCGGCTTCGCGCTGCACGCACGCCTACGTCGTCCTCAACGGCAAGCCGCTCGGGACCTACGTGCTCAAGGAAGGCTTCAACGCCGAATTCCTGAGCGCCTTCTTCAAGGACACCAGCGGCCATCTTTATGACGGCGGCTTCGTGAACGAGATCGACGGACCGATCGAGGTCGACCACGGCGACCCCGACGAGAAGGTCCGCCTGACGGAGCTGATCGCCGCGACGAAGGAGAAGAACCCCTTGCTCCGGCTCCAGCGCATGGACCGCATCCTGGACATCGACGCCTACTTCCGGCACCTCGCCCTCGAGCAGATCATGTGCCACTGGGACGGCTACTCCTTCAACCATAACAACTACCGGTTCTACGAGGACCCCTCCACCGGTAAGTTTAACTTCATCCTGCACGGCATGGACCAAATGTTCGGCGACGACCGCTGGTACGTCTTCCGCCGGCCG
>CAINSX010000291.1 GCA_903853185.1 uncultured Opitutia bacterium | reverse complement strand
GAGCATCGGCATCGATTCCTCGGAGCGATATTCTTCGTCGCCCGAGAGGAGCACGACGTGCTTGCCGGCGCCTGGACCCTTGCCGGCCGGAAACTCGAGCCAGCCGGGACCGGAGGTGAAAGCCTCCGCGGCGACGGCCGGGAGAGCGAGGACAAGGGCGGCCAGGGCGGCCCAGAGATGGAGATGACGCTTCATGGGGTAAGATTCCGAAGAGTGTGCCGAGGATGGCAGGTTTCAAGCGCCCTGTTGGGCGGCATCCGTCTCATTTTCGCTCGTTCGCCCCATCTTACTTCGCCGGAGCCGAAGAAAAAGGGTCGGGGCGGATGGTCTCACGACGGCCGTCGGAATAAGTCGTAATCTGGTTACCGAAGGGATCGGGGCGTGTCGTCGCGCGGGTGCCGTCGCTATAGCTCGTGGACGATCCGCCGAACGGGTCGGGCCGCGTCGTGGCCGTCACGCCGTTGCTGTAGCGGGTCGTCGAACCGCCGAAGGGGTCCGTCCGCGTGGTTGCCGTGACGCCGTTGCTATAGCGCGTGGATGAGCCACCAAAGGGGTCGGGCGTCGTCACAGCGGTCACGCCGTTGTCGTAACGCGTCTGGGTGCGGCCGAAGACATCGGTGCCCTTCACGCCGGAACGCGGGGCCTCGCCAGTGCGCGGCGCGACCTTCACTTCCGCCGCCGGCTTGGCTTCAGGCTTCGGCTCCGCCTTCACTTCGGCGCGAGCCGCTTCCTTACGGGCGGCCTCTTTCCTCGGATCGGCCGGCGCGGCGAAGAGGATCGCAGCGCCCAGAGCGCCGAGGAGGAGGAACGTCTTCATGGGGATGATTCTATTAGAAACTAAAGAGGGCGGGACGCAAGCCCCGCGGCCCTGCAAAAACAAGAAGGGCGGGCGCCTTGCGGCGTCCGCCCTTCCGTTCGTGCGACCGGAGTCGCTTAGGCGATGACCTTGTCGACCACCTTGCCGAAGTTGTCGGTGAGGCGGAAGTCGCGGCCGTTGTAGCGGAACGTGAGCTTGGTGTGGTCGAAGCCGAGGAGGCGCAGGATCGTGGCGTGGAGATCGTGCACGTCGACGCCGTCAGCGGCGACCTGGGAGCCGATTTCGTCGGTCTCACCGTAGTGCATGCCGCCCTTGACGCCGCCGCCGGCCATCCAGCAGCAGAAAGCCTTGGAATGGTGGTCGCGACCGGAAGCCTGGTTGACGCGGCCCGCGGTGGTCGGGGTGCGGCCGAATTCTCCGCCCCAGATGATGAGGGTCTGGTCGAGGAGACCGCGCTGCTTAAGGTCGGAGATGAGCGCGGCAGCCGGGCCGTCGATGGCTTCGGCCTTACCGGCGATCGCCGTGAAGAGGTTGGTGTGGTGGTCCCAGCCGCCGGCATCGACCTGAACGAAGCGGACGCCACGTTCGACGAGACGACGGGCGCAGAGGAGCTTGGCGCCGAGGTCGGACTTGCCGTACATCTCGCGGGTCTTTTCAGACTCCTTGGAGATGTCGAAAGCGTCGGTCGCGGCGGTCTGCATGCGGAACGCGAGTTCGAAGGACTCGATGCGGGCCTCAAGCTGCTCGTCCTTCTGGACGGTCTGCATGTGGCGCTCGTTCAGCTGGCGGACGAGATCGAGCTGCTTGCGCTGCGCATCCTGCGTGGTGAATTCGCTCTGGAGGTTGGCGATGATCTTGTTCGCCGGAGCACCCGGACGGAACGAGGTGTTCGCACCCTGGAAGAGGGACGGAAGGAAGGCCGAAGCGCGGGCGTCGGAGCTGCCACCGAGGGAGACGAAGCCCGGGAGGTCCTGGCTTTCGGTGCCGAGACCGTAGAGGACCCAGGCGCCGAGGGAGGGCTTGGAGAGAATCGCCGAGCCGGTGTGCATCAGCTTGGCGGCCGGACCGTGAGCCGGGAGATCTTGGTGGAGCGAGCGGATGACGCACATCTCGTCGGCCACGCCCTGGAGCTTCGGGAAGATCTCAGAGATCTCGAGGCCGGACTTGCCAGACTTCTTGAACTCGAAGGGCGTCGGGAAGAGAACGCCGTTCATGCCGGAAGCCGACATGTCAGCGAGTTCCTTCATCTTCGGCTTCGGATCGAAGGTGTCGAGGTGCGAGGGAGCACCACCAGCGAAGATGTGGATGACGTGCTTCGCCTTGGCGGCGAGCGGAGCCTTGCGAGGCTTGAGGTTGGCCATGACCTCGGCGTGAGCGTCACTGACCATGTACTCTGACACCATGGTGCCGAAGGCGAGGGCGCCCATGCCGAGACCGGTCTGGCGCAGGAAGTCGCGACGGGAGTTGGGGGTCGGCACGTAATTGCCGCAGCTGGAGTCTTTCATCGTGGGGATTTGGTTAGGGATAAATATGGGGGGTGATTTTGAGAATTCAAACTAGATTGCCAGTATAAGGTGATCAATTCAGGTACACGAACTCGTTGGAGCAGATCATCGACTGGGCCAGCATGACCCAGGGGTTGGCAGGCACCTTACGGTCGACCTTTTCGGTGTTATTCACGATTTTCCCGCCTTGAACCGAGGTTTCGATCTTCACCTCGGGGCTAGACTTGGCGGCGACGGCGGCCGCAGCGGCCTTAGCCTTGGCTTTGTCGGCCTTGGCCTTGGCGACTTTATCGGCCTTGGGTGAGGCGGGCGGCTCATCGATGTAGCCGGCAATACGCGCGACGAACTCACGCGCGATCTGGCGCTCCGGCACGGTCGGCGAGCGCTGGTACATGATACGGTAAAGCAAGCCCACGCGCTCGTCATCGGAGCTGGCCTTGGCCATCTCGGGGCGGGCGTTGACATTACGGGCGACCTCGACCGCCAGCGGATTATTCATGAAGTACAGCGCCTGCTGCGGAACGATCGTCGAGCCACGGACCGAGTTCGCCATGTTGGGGTCAGCGAAGTCGAACTGAGACTGAAACTCGCTAAGCTTGTCGCGATCGATGAAGCCGTAGATGGTGCGACGGTAGCTGTATGGCTCGTCGGTGATATTGACCGCGCGGCCGCCGAGGGCGCGGTCGAGCTTGCCGGAGAGCAACAACATCGAGTCTCGGATGGATTCGAAGTCGAGGCGACGGAGGTTAGCGTGCCAGAGGAACTTGTTGGCTGCGTCGATCTTCATCGGATCGACCGCCGCCTTCTGCACGATGAGCTGATTGGTGTTCGGGTTGGCCGACTGGCGGTAGGCCGCCGAAAGCAGGATCTTCTTGTGCATCTTCTTGATCGACCAGCCGCCTTCGACGAACGTGGTGGCCATCCAGTCGAGCAACTCAAGGTGGGTCGGGGCTTCGGACATGTTACCGAAGTCATCCGGCGTGGTGACGATACCGATGCCGAAGTGGTGCATCCAAAGACGGTTCACGAGGACGCGCGCGGTCAGCGGATTCGTGCGGCTGGCGATGGCCAGGGCGAGCTCACGGCGGCCGCTGCCTTCGTAGAACGGGAGACGATCGGGGCCGGCGAGCACTTCGAGGAACTGACGAGGGGCGACGGGACCGCGCTTATTGCGGTCGCCGCGGATATACACGTAACTGTCGCGAGGCTTCTCGACGTCGGTGATCACCATTGCGGTGCCAGGGCCGCCGGGGTGAGTGATGTCGAGCGCGTTGATCTCATTGAATTTGAAATACTTCGCGGGCTTGTTGTTATTGACGAAGGTCGCGGTGATCGGAGTCTGCCAGTTCTCGCAGAAGTCGCGGCTCTCGGTCACGCGCTCGAGGAGCACCACGGTGGAGATGTCCTCGACGTTGGGCAGCGGCCAGGGGAACGCGGCGAGCTGGGCGACGGCGGGGTCGTCCTTGTCACCCTTGCGGCCTGGCTGGCTGCGCATCTGGATGTGCGCGACGATCTTGTCGTGATGCTTCTTGAAGATGGCCTGATAGGCGAAGGCGACTTCCTCGAGGGACTTCGGCTTGAGACCGCGGAGAGCGTCGGCGACGAGGGGGTTCACCGGGTTCTTCTTGTCGGCGAGGGCGGCCTCGATGACGGCGGGAGCCTGCTTCTCGAAGTTGTCGGCGCTGACTTTCTTGAGGCGGACGAGCGGTCCGGTGATCGGATTCTCCGGACGGGAGACGGATGACGCAAAGGAGGGATCCAGCTCACGGCTCTGACCCAGGTCGAACTTCTTCAGGATATCGAAGCCCGCGGTGCTGCGGAAACCACCCGCCATGGTGGCCAGTGCGCGGGGCGCGAACTCGCGATGGAAGGCGGCCTGCATACCGGCGAGGTGCTTGTAGTAGCCGCCGGCGGTGGTGTTGATGAGCTCGGCGAGCTTCTTCTCGTAGTCGGCACGATAGGCGTTGGTCGGCGCGTTCTTGCCGATGAGGAGAGGGTCGCGGATGACCGGATTCTGTTGCGGCTCGATGACCGAGGAGAAGATGCCGTGGAGGGAGTAGTAGTCGGCGGCCGGGATCGGGTCGAACTTATGGTCGTGGCAACGCGAGCAGGCGACGGTCAGGCCGAGAAAGCCCTTCGTGGTGGCGTCGATGCGCTCGTCGATGGTATCATCGTTGTTCTGGAAGCGCTTGCCGACGGTGATGAAGCCTAGGGCGGCGAGGCGCGGATCTTCCTTGGTCAGGTCGGGCAGGCGGTCGGCGGCGAGCTGTTCGATGATGAACTGATCGTAGGGCTTGTCAGAATTAAAGGCGTCGATGACGTAGTCGCGGTAGGTCCAGGATGCCTCGAAGGTCTCGATGGTGCCGTTGCGCTTCAGGCCCTTGGTGTCAGAGTATCGGGCGGTGTCGAGCCAGTGGCGGGCCCAGCGCTCGCCGTAATGAGGCGAAGCGAGCAGGCGGTCGACGGTGCGCTCGACGACGGTGGTGACGGCGCGGCTCGACTGGCCCTTGCGCGCGGCCATATTATCCAAGAGGAGGGCGGAGTCGTATTCGCGGGAAAAGGACTCCACTTCAACGCTGGTGGGCGGCAGGCCGATCAGGTCATAGGAAAGGCGGCGGAGGAGCGACTCACCATCCGTGGCGGGGCTGGGCTTAAGGCCCTTCTCGTCAAGCTTCGCGAGCACGAAGGCGTCGACTTCGTTCTGACACCAGGCGGCGTTGCTGAGCTTGGTCGGCACGGCGAATTCGCCGACGGGCTGGAAAGCCCAGTGGCTGCGCGCCTTGTCGGAGAGGCCG
>CAINSX010000290.1 GCA_903853185.1 uncultured Opitutia bacterium | reverse complement strand
GGCCTTCAGGGTCTCGAGCGGGCTTTGAAGCGGACTTAAGGGGTAATTACCGCTTGCCAACGGCCTCGGCACTCCTTTGCTCCGACTTTCCAAAAGGAGCCCGAACACTATGTCCCGTATCTGCAGCGTCACCGGCAAGCGCCCCGTCAAGGGCCGCCGAATCATTCACCGCGGCCAGTCCAAGAAGAGCGGCGGTATCGGCTTCCAGCTCGTGAAGCAGACCAAGCGTACGTTCAAGCCGAACGTCCAGCGCATCCGCGTCGTCCAGCCTAACGGCTCGGTGAAGCGCCAGTGGGTTTCGGTCAAGGCCATCAAGGCCGGCCTCGTCACCAAGGGTTAAGCCCCGGTTTCGCGACCCCATTAAAAACCCGCCGTCCATCGGCGGGTTTTTTGTGCCCGGATTATTTTGTGCCGAACCTCTGCCAGAGCACCGTGCCCCAGATGGCCAAGGCGATCACGATGGTCAGGAAGACAGCCGCGCTGCCCATATCCTTGGCCCGCTTAGCTAAAGGGTGACGCTCCATTGAAATGTGGTCGGTATTGGCCTCGATGGCCGAATTGATGAGCTCGACGATCAGGATCAGCTGGAGCGTGGAGAAGAGCAGGGCGCGCTGGTAGAGTTCGACCGGAACGAACCAGGCGACGATCGAAAGGGGCACCACGACCATGAGCTCCTGCTTGAAGGCTTCCTCGTGCTTGGCGGCCGCCCGCAGGCCGTCCCAGGTGTAACGAAGCGCGCTGAAGAGGCGGGAAAAGCCCCCTTTGGACTTCATGGACTGACCGTAAGGCTTGGTATTGGACATCTGCGGGCACCTTACCCCCCTGATTTCGCAGGGCAAAGGCATTTTTCAGCCCCAAAAATCGCTTGCCAGAGGGGGGTGCTACCCTAGGTTCTGTGGTTCCCTAGTCGGGAAACACACCATGCGCGACGATTACCTCCAAGATGCCCGTAAAGTCATCCCTGATGCGAACATTCTCATCAATGTGATTTCCAAGCGCGTGAAGCAGCTTCGCAGCACGGCCGACTACTCCGTCCAGCCGCCCAAGTATAACCACACCCTGGGTGACGTGTTCGAAAAGCTTTCCCCCGAAGACATCGCCCTGCGCGAAGTCATCGAAGGTCGTATCTCTTGGGAGTTCCGTCCTGAGGATCGTCTGCCTGCCTAAGGCAGCTCCCCGCCACAGCCGGCTTGCCGGCGAGTAGCCCTTTCGTCATCCGATGGCCGCCCGCCGAGAGCATGTTCTTCCTGAGGTCAATAACCCGAAGGCGGGACGTGACTATTTCATCGGCCCGACCTTCGAGGCCGGGATCGTCCTGCGCGGCACCGAGGTGAAGTCCCTACGCGCCGGCCGAGCCAACATCGCTGACGCGTTCATCAAGATCAGCCCGAAGGGCGTGATGCTCTACCACGCGCACATCGCGGAGTATGATTTCGGTAATCTCAATAACCACGCCTCCTACCGCACGCGTCAGCTGCTGCTGAAGCAGGCGGAGGTAGAGAAGATCGCCGCGGAGATCCAGTCCGGCGGCCACGCGATCATTCCCTTGAAGATCTACTTCAAGCACGGCCTAGCGAAGTGCCTCCTTGCCGTGGGTAAGGGCAAGAAGATGCATGACAAGCGTCAGGACATCAAGGAACGCGAAGCCAAGCGCGAGATCTCGCGCGCGATGAGCCGACGGAAGTGAAGCCGCCGCTCCACCTCGTCCTGCTCCGCCCGGAGATCCCGCCGAACACCGGCAACGTCGGCCGCATGTGCGCCGTGACGGGCTGCGTGCTCCACCTCGTCCACCCGCTGGGCTTCAAGATCGACGACGCCAAGCTGCGCCGCGCCGGGATGGATTACTGGCACGAGCTCGACGTCCGTCATCACGACAACTGGGAAGCTTTCCTCGCCTCGCCCGGCCGCCCGGAGCGCCTCTGGCTTTTCACGACCAAGACGACGCGCGGCCTCTGGGACGCGCAGTTCCAGGAAGGCGACGGCCTCGTCTTCGGCAACGAAGGCTCCGGCACGCCCGACGAGATCCACGCGTGGTTCGG
>CAINSX010000289.1 GCA_903853185.1 uncultured Opitutia bacterium | reverse complement strand
CTTGCCTTCGTCTCCCATGCTGATGCCGACATCGGCGATGAGGTTGCTCTTAAACGGAGTGAGTGCCATGGGCAGGAAGGAGGAGGCGGGCGCGTGAAGCCGTCCGCAAAAGGGTGAAGACGGTGGTGAGGCTTAGGCCGAGGCGCCCTTCTGGCGTTCGTAGAAGTCGTTGATCTTCTTGGCGACATCGCGGTAGCCCGAGTCGGCCATGTAGATCATCTTGTATTCGTCGACGGCTTCCTTGTCCTTGCCCATCTTTTCGAAGGTGTCGCCGAGGGCGTAGATGATGTCTTTCTTAAGGTCGTTCATCATCTGCACTTCGCTCTTAGCGGCGGTCAGCTGCTCGATGGCGAGGTCATACTTGCCGCTCTGGGAGAAGGCGCGGCCGATGGCGAGGAGCGCCGGTTGGCGGAACTTCGGATTGCGCTGAGCATACTGGAGCTGCTGAACCGCGTCTTCGAGGCGGTTGGCGGCGAGGAGCAGGGTGCCGAGCTCGAAGCGGTAGCCGAAGTCGTTCGGGTAGCGTTCGACCAGCGAGATGGAGGTCTTCAGGCGGAAGTCGTTGAGTTCGGTCTCGTTTTTGGCGAGGGCATCCTTGCTGGCGGTGTCGGATGGGTTGCTGGTGATGGCCTCGCGGAGCTGCTTGGAGATGCGTTCGTAGCGGCGGATGATGAGGTCGCTTTCCTGACGCTCGAGGGAGGTGTCGGCCTTGCCGAGGGTCGTTACGCGTCCGCGCTGCAGCCACGCGATGGCGCTGTCGAGGTCTTCGGCGATGAGGAACATGCGGACGATGTCGCGGTAGAGGTCGAGACTGTCAGGGGAGTCCTGAATCTTCTGGGCGAGTTCGGCGGCTTGGGCGAGGGCCGTGGCCGAGTCGGTAACGGTGCGGGCGGACTGGTCGAGGCGGAGGGCTTCGTCCTTGTCCTTGAGCTTGGATTGGAAGTCGCCTTTGTCCTCCCAGTTGCCCTTTTTCATCGTCTTGTTGACCGAGGCTTTGCGGACGGCTTCCTGGAGGTCGCCATTGCCGGGGAAGAGCTTGAGGCCCTTATCGGCGGCATTGAGAGCGTTGTCGTTTTCGCCGGCGGCGATCCAGACGTTGGCGAGGTCGACGAAGTGTTGGATCTGCGAGGGCTCGTTGGTGGAGAGTTCTTCGTAGGCGAAGGCGGCGAGCTCATGGAACTCGAGCTTGATCGCGGCGAGGGCGATGGTCTTGTTCGCGTTGGAGTCGATCGGCTTCTTCGCGAGCACTTCTTCGGCGGCGGCGATCGCGGCGATGGGGTCGGCTTCGACGGCCTTGGCGATCTTACCGGAGGTCAGCGCGCCTGCGATGCCGTCAAAGAGCCCCTTCTTCGTTCCATGGAGGGCTTTCTGGGCCTTGCGGAGGGTGCGGCGCACTTCGATGCAGCCCGGATTGCGAACGAGAATACCCGTAAGTACCTCGACGGCATACTGGGGGTTTGTCTTCAGTTGCTGGTCTGCGGCGGTGATCTGCTTCTGGAGCCGGGGATCGAGTTCGGTAAGGGCGACTTTTTTCATGGGGAAATGGGCTGTTTGACCTGCGAAAACTGACCTTCCTGATGCGGGTGGTCAATCCCTTGGACGTGAAAAACGCAGGTGTCGGCGAAGGGCCGGACGGAGGGGACTGGCGATAATCCTGCCGACGCAGTCCGGGGCCCGGCATGCACAGGGGTGAAAGAGGCTTTCGGCCAATGAAAAGCCATAGTCGAAGGTAATTTCCTCGCCGGCGGCGATCGTTTCAAGGGCGGTCAGCCAGGCTGCCGATTCTTG